>CAZCCX010000060.1:3435-10758 GCA_964497115.1 uncultured Desulfobacteraceae bacterium | reverse complement strand
CAGCGGCAACAACACGTTATCAGAACATTTCCTCTCTGTTTACGTCTCAGTTATCAATTGATCATTAGCAGTTGACAAACACTTTGATCAAAACCGTCCGCCTTCATTCCGCCGACAAGGCTGTATCGATTGTAACAGACTCATTGGTCCTAAAACGTCTTCCAAGGTGTCTGTTGCGTGACAACTTTTCCCAGCAGGATTTGTTTTTGCACACGTAGGCGCCTCGACCCTGCCATGGTCCTTGATCATCCCTGACCAGCCGATTTTCCAGGGTCAATCCAAGTCGTATGAGTTCACCCTTGCTCCGCTTCGCACCGCATGAGAGGCATGTCCTAATGGGAATATGCCCCTTACCCTTACCCTTCCCCTTCCCCATCAGCCCCAGGCTCCGTCAATGCCTCGTCCCCATCAACCATCTGCTCCAGATTATTTCTGGCTTCCTCGATCTGGAGATGTTCAACTGCACTTCGAATAATTCTTCCCGCCTTTTCCTCTCCTATGCCGTCTACCTGCATAAGGTCGGAGACTGCAGCCTCTGACACCGTCTTTAAAGACCTGAAACCCAGCTGATATAGATTCGAGGCCGTCGCTTCACCAACCCCATCCAATGTCAACAGCGCGTTATAGGCATCCTTTAAGGCATTGTTGTAATTTGTTTCGCCGGTCACATCCAAATTCCATCCGGAAATCTTCGAGGCCAATCGGACGTTTTGCCCCCTTTTCCCGATAGCAAGGGAGAGTTGATCATCCGGCACAACCACTTCCATCCTCTGGTTGGCCTCATCGACGATGACCCTCGTGATTTCGGCAGGAGCGAGTGCATTACAGATGAACTTTGCGGAATCGGGGTCCCAAGTGACAATATCTATCTTTTCCCCACGCAATTCTTGGACTACAGCCTGTACACGCGATCCCTTCATGCCTACACACGCGCCTACAGGGTCCACGTCACTATCCCTAGAACTCACCGCGATCTTTGCCCTGCTCCCCGGTTCTCTGGCAACCTGAACAATCTTCACAATTCCCTCTGCTATCTCCGGAACTTCGTTCTCAAAGAGGGCCGACAAGAAATTGGGATGGGTACGTGAGAGAATGATCTGGGGGCCTCGGCTGAATTGTTTGACGTCCAGGATATATGCCCTGACGCGATCACCTTGCTTGTAGGATTCCCTGGGGATCTGTTCCTTTGAGGTGAGTTCAGCCTCTGTTCGACCGAGATTGACAATAATGCCTCCCTTGTCGAACCTCTGGGCGATTCCATGGATAATCTCGCCCCGTCTGTCCTTGTAATCATCGTAGACAATATCCTTTTCAGCTTCTCTCAGCCTCTGCATAAGGACCTGCTTGGCAGATTGTGCGGCTATTCTCCCCAGTTCATCCATATCCATTTTGATGCCAAGGCTGTCACCCAGCTCACAGTCGGGGTCCATCTCCCTCGCGTCTTCCAAAGAGACCTCCACATGCTCGTCGCCGACTTCCTCCACGACCTCCTTGAACTCGAAGATCTCGATTTCGCCCATCTCCTCATTAAAAGCGACTTCCAGGTCGTAGTCCTGGCCTAGTTTCTTTGCGGCCGCGGCCCGAACCGCCTCCTCAATGGTCTTGATCAAGACTTCCCGGTCGACCCCTTTTTCTCGACTTACCTGCTCAATCACCTTGTTTAGTTCTGTAATCATCTCTCATTTACTCCAAAACGGTTAGAATCGATTGTTGCTTCCCACACAGTCATTGGCCTCATGACAAAGCGATCATGATTGATGGATTCCCAAGAAGTCCATCAACAGGACGAAAGCGAGTAAGCTTCGTCCTGAGGAGAGGGTGGAACCATTTGAATTCACTGCAAATTGCTGGAAATAGGAAGCCATCTCCCGCCGAGTAAAAGGCCCGAAAAGGACTTTTTACGAGGCTATCATAATCAGTCGAATTCATATACAAGATTGGCTTTGTCCACTTCAGCCCAAGGCAGGGCCACCGGGGCACCGTCCATCTCAATATACACTGTGCCGTTTTCAAAATCCTTCAGGTAACCGGTGAAACTGCGGCGTCCGTTCATGGGTGTGATCATTCTTACTTTCACCTTCTTTCCAACAGCCCCCACAAAATCCTTTTCCTTTCTAAGGGGCCTATCAATACCCGGGGAAGAGACTTCCAGGGTATACTCGTGCGTCACAACTTCCTTTACGTCAATTAAATCACCGATTTCTCTGCTCACTCTAACACAGTCATCAATGGTAACTGCTGCCTCTTTATCGATATACAACCTAAGCACCCATTTGCCGTAATAGGATAAATATTCCACATCTACCAATTCAAAACCCATTTCATCCAGAATGGGCTCAAGCAAATCAGCAACCCTCTTTGCGACGACATGAGTCTTAGTAGTCATTAATCAAAACAGAGCAAGAAATCACATACTCAAATATAGAAAAAGCGGACCCTAGGGCCCGCTTCCTGAATGCAGACTTCATTTGCTGCCGATTTTATTTGCATACAATCAATGGGAAAAAGTAAAATCAACACCAAGCCCGCAATTCGAAGTAAATCAGCCACCTTATTGAATATGGCTGATAACCTCAAAAAGGGAATCAGGCCTTCTTACGGCAAAACACATGGAGCGGGCAACGGGGGTCGAACCCGCGACTTCAAGCTTGGGAAGCTTGTACTCTACCAACTGAGTTATGCCCGCTCAACCGTCAGAATCCACCTTCCCATTGAAAAAACGCATCAGAAAAATGGACACAGACGAAACCCGCCATTGCCGTGGGGGTATAATCTACCACCGAAAACGCTAATGTCAAGAAATATTGAAGCACATTGCTGTCCAAGAGGAACCTAAGAACGGTTATTGGTAGACATAAGTGCATGATCTGACGTGTTCGTCAGATTCGATTGAGATTCAGGTTCCCTCATATGCTTCGGAACTTGAATTACAGCACCGTTTTTGGACAAGAGTGATTAAAGCAATTCAGCCCTTTTGGGGGCACTGGGCAATTTCAAGCGCCTCTCAAGCTCAAGTTCCCAGTCCAAACGCCTAAATCCCGCCATTCCCTCGCCTGCACACCTAAAATCTTGACATAGAGACAGGATACCCCTAAACTATGTAACAACCCGTGAATAGTGAAATTACCCTATTCGTGAAAGGAGAATAAAATACCCTTGGAAGACGATTCGGGTCAAAGCCTACTCGACCGGATCAAATCTCGTATTAAGAAGAAATCGAACCTCCAAAATGGGGCCGATCTCACTGAAGAGATCCATGACCTCATGGATGAAGGTCAGGCAAAGGGTCTCATTAGCGATGAAGAATCGGACATGGTCTACGGCGTCCTCGATCTTAAGGAGACCGAGGCCCATTCCATCATGGTCCCCCGCACGGAGATTTCTTCTGCCCCCATCCACTCAACCCTCGAAGAAGTCATCAAATTAGTCTCTGACTGCGGCCACACAAGAATTCCCGTTCATAAAGACAACATCGATGAGATCGTGGGTGTCCTTAATGCCAAGGACCTCCTCAAGTTATGGGGTGAAGACCCTAGTGCCACGATTCCGTCTGAAATTTTGAGAAAGCCCTTTTTTGTCCCCGAAAACCAGATGGTAAGTGAGCTCTTGAAACACCTGAAGGATAATAAGATGCACCTTGCCGTCGTGACAGATGAATACGGCGGCACCGCAGGCATCATTACCGTAGAAGACATCTTAGAAGAAATTGTGGGAGAAATTCTGGATGAACATGACGATGAACCTTCATTACTCACCGTCCTCAAAGACAATTCCGTTCTTGTGGATGCCCGCCTGGAGATCGAAAAACTGGAAGAGCATTTTGGCATTAAGCTGCCTGAGGGAGGATTTGAATCCGTGGGCGGGTTTGTTATCCACCTTCTGGGCAGGATTCCCGAGGTGGATGAAAAGATCGTGTTTAAAGATCTGGACATCACTGTCAAATCTGCTGATCAGAGAAAGATCCACAAGATCCTCATTGTCCCCCAAACTCCTGTCACACTTTTAGCCGAAGCAAGAGACTCACGCTGACCCTTTTAAGAGCCTTTTGGCAAATTCCGCTATAGGATTTCCCGACATCATAAACATGACCGCCATATCCCCTCCAAAGAAGATACTTGCCATGCTCTCAGGACTGGCCCTGACCGCATCTTTTACTCCCGTCCAGCTTGACTGGATGGCATGGTTTGCCTTGGTCCCTTTGCTAAAGAGCCTTGAGGATGAGTCTTCTTCTCGTGCCTTTTCTTTGGGGTTTATCGCGGGCCTAACTCACTATTTGACTCTCCTGTACTGGATTATTCCCACTATCCAAAACTACGGGTATCTCCATTTCTTGGTAAGCGCCAGTGTGCTGATCCTATTTTGCCTCTATCTCGCCCTGTACCTGGCCCTTTTTTCATACCTGATTCACCGCATGAAAGACTCCCGCTTTCTGTTTTTTCTGATCCCAAGCCTGTGGGTCTCCTTAGAACTCATCAGGGCCACCGCCCTGACCGGCTTTCCCTGGTGCCTACTTGGACACACCCAGTTCAATCGCCTCGGTCTGATTCAGATCGCCGACCTGCTGGGTGTATACGGAATATCCTTTTTGATCATTCTTTCAAATGCCCTGATCTATCGTCTCTTTTTTGGCAGGACTTCACCTGTTAAAAGGCGCCTGGGATGGGAAGCACTGGGATTCACAGTCCTGGTACTATCCACCCTGGTCTATGGACAATACCGTTTGGGAAAAATCCCGGACACATCCACCGCAAAAAGGACCATCAAGGTGTCCGTCATCCAGGGCAATATCGACCAATCCATGAAGTGGGAACCGACCTTTCAGGAAGAGACCATTCGAACCTACCATAGGCTTACGCGTTCCACATCCGGTTTCAAACCCAACCTTACGGTCTGGCCGGAAACCGCTATGCCCTTTTTCTTTCAGGAAGACCAGCCATTTTCCACCCAAGTCCATGAAATAACATCAGAAGCAGCCTCCACACTCATTTTCGGAAGCCCTGCCTACGAGAGAGGGCCGGATGGCATCAAATACTTCAATCGGGTCTACCTCCTCTCTGGCAGCGGTCAAATATCCGGATACTACGATAAACACCACCTTGTCCCCTTTGGAGAGTACGTCCCTCTGAAGCGGTTTCTCCCCTTTATTCACCGGTTGGTCCAGGCTGCTGGGGATTTTACCCCCGGAGAAAAGATAAAGCCCCTCGGACCATCCCATTTGTCTTCAGGAATCCTGATCTGTTTTGAGGTCATATTCCCTGAACTGGCCCGAACCCAGACAAGAGAAGGGGCGGAGGTCCTGGTTAATCTCACCAATGATGCCTGGTTCGGAAAGACGAGCGCACCCTATCAACACTTGAGCATGGCCGTATTCAGGGCCGTGGAAAATAGAAGACCCTTGATCAGGGCGGCAAACACCGGTTTTAGCGCGTTGATAAATCCCAAAGGGAAGATTATCGAGAGGAGTGAACTATTCAGGGAACAGGTGCTGGCACAGGAGGTCGAACTCGCCCCGTCTTCATTGAGTGTTTATACCCGATATGGTGACCTATTTCCGTTCGTCCTCTTGGCGATAAGTTTGATTAAGGTTTTTCATGTGTTATGGTATAGTAATAGGAAGACATAGAAATGTCACAAACCGGAACAACAGGAGGTCAAAGATGCACAACGAAGTGATTTCAAGGATTGAATATATTCTGGCTCAGCTCCATGAACTTCGAGGTCATCTTTGACTTAGATGAACAGGAAGAAGAGCTTAGGAAGCTCGAACATATCATGTCAAAGGCCGATTTCTGGCAAAAAGACCAGGGAGAGGTTTCCAAGATAAACCAACAAAGCGCCTTCCTGAGAGATAAGATCGATCAATGGAACACGCTTTCCCGTGAAATAGAGGAAGCCAAGATCCTCTCGGAAATGGCGATTGAAGAGGAAGACTCCCCCACCCTGAAAGAGGTGGAAGAGGATGTGTCCCGGATTGAAAAGAAATTCGGAGACTTTGAACTCCAATCCTTTCTGGGCGACCCGGACGACAAGAGGAATGCGATTGTCTCCATCAATGCGGGGGCAGGTGGAACAGAGTCCCAGGACTGGGTGGAAATGCTTTTCAGGATGTACCTCCGCTGGAGCGAGTCAAAAGGCATGTCCACTGATGTCATGGACTATCTTCCCGGGGATGAGGCAGGGGTCAAAAATGTGACTTTTACGGTGAGTGGGCCCTATGCTTACGGATACCTGAAATCAGAGCATGGCATTCATCGCATGGTTCGAATCTCACCCTTTGACGCGACAGGCAGGCGACATACCTCTTTCGCCTCCATCTCCGTCATCCCTGAGATAGATACGGACATCCGGATTGATGTGGATGAGAAAGACCTGCGTATCGACACCTACAGGGCCAGCGGCCCCGGAGGACAGCATGTCAATAAGACCAGTTCCGCCGTGAGAATCACACACCTGCCCACAAATATCGTGGCTCAGTGTCAAAACGAGAAATCTCAGCACCGCAACAAAGACATGGCCATGATGATCCTGAAAGCTCGGCTTTACGAACAGGAAAAAAAGAAGCGGGAACAGAAAAAGCATGAACTCCACCAGAATCAAAAAGACATCGCCTGGGGAAGCCAGATCAGATCCTATGTGTTCAACCCCTACAGGATGGTCAAAGACCACAGGACAAATCACGAGGTAGGAGATTTAGACAGGGTAATGAATGGGGATGTCGATATGTTTATTGATGCATATCTGAGGAGAAGAAAATAGAGGGTTAAAGACTGATGCTATCCTTCAGTCTTTAGCCTTCGACCTTCTACCTTTCCTGTCCTTCAACCTTCTTCCTACCCCCCTCCCCTATAGACTTCTTCAAGGCCCTTCTTATATCTCTCTATACCTGAAACGATACCCAGGGCCAACTTTTCCTGGTATTCGTTGCTGAGCAGAAGCGCTCTCTCCGAGGGATTAGTAATAAAACCCGTCTCCACGAGGATAGCCGGCATATCCGCGCCTATGAGCACATAGAAGGGCGCCCCCTTGACGCCCAGATCCTTTACTCCTTTGTGGACCTTCCCGGCCTCGACGATCATCCCTCCCTGGACCTCTGTGGCCAGCCTCTTTGACTCCACGACCTTTGTGTTCAACAAGAGGTCACTGAGGGTTCTCTGCAAATCACTGATAGTCTTCTCTGTAGTGGCATTTTCTGTTGCAGCCACTGCCTTGGCCCTTTCATCATCGGCCAAGCTCAGGATATAGGTCTCCAGTCCATGTATTCCCGCTGTTTTGTAGGCATTGACATGAAGCGAAATGAAAAGGTCCGCCCTCTTTGTGACGGCA
>CAZCCX010000060.1:0-3425 GCA_964497115.1 uncultured Desulfobacteraceae bacterium | reverse complement strand
AGGCGGTTCTTTGTTCCAAGGACATGAAAATGTCTTTGTCCCTCGTGAGGAAGACGTCACAGTCAAACCTCTCTTTGATCCTCTTCGCCAGTATTTTGGCAAGGCTTAAAACAATATCCTTTTCCTGAATTCTTCCGTTTATATACGTTCCCGGATCCTTACCACCGTGGCCCGGGTCAATGACGATCGTTTTCACACCAAGACCCAGTTGTCCCACAAGAGACATGGGATCTTCAGGGGTTTTCTCTTTCCCTTTCTCGGCCGGTCTCTCCTCTTTCCGAGATGTCCCTGCGCTTTTTCTCTTCTCCGCTTCAGCGCTGCGCACATCCACCACGATGCGAAAGGGATCATGCAAAGCAAAGATGTGATGATTGTCGATACTGTTGATATCCAGGACCACACGCACCTTGTCAGGAGCAAACTGTCCGGCTCTGGCCCTCTGGAGCAAGCCATCCTCTATGGTCACGAAGCTTTCAATATCTGAGCTGACTCTTGTCTTTTCCAGGTCCACGTAAAGCCGTCTCGGTTTTTGATGTTGCGGGTCCTTTTCCAAGAGATCAGCGCTATACTCTACAGGGCCTTCAAGATCAATCACCACACGGGTATAAGTGGGTGTAGACCAGTGACGAATGTCTTTCACAGAGGTCAAGCCCGAAGGAGAGGAAGGGGGCCCTTTTGGCTCTTCCCCTCTATTCTTCTTATTGAGAAGAGCGGATACTTTTTCCAGCATGGCCTTCGCCTGAGGGCGCATGTCACCGGAGGGATACCTGATATCCACTTTAAGAAATTCCACATAGGCCTGAGAAATATCTTTCATAACCTCGTAATGGATCTCTCCTATCCGATACTGGGCGTCATCAGCCAGACGGTGATCTGGATATCCCTCCGTCAACTTCCTGAAGTGCTCTATCGCCTGGTTCAAATCCCTGTCTCGGCCTGAATAGCCGTAAAGTTTTGTAAACATTCGGGCCCCTCGATACAAGGCCCAGGGTGCCTGTTCACTCTTGGGGTATTGGGCATAGACCTCTTCGTAGATATCCATACACTTTTCCCAGTTATGCCGGTACTTCATCTTCTTCTCTGATCGATACAAGGTCTTCCGGCAATCGTCCCCTTGTTTGAGAAGGGTCTCGGATTCGGAAGAGGTCTTTCCCCACACTTCCGTCGTCCCCGTCATGCACAGGGACATAAACAGGAACAGTGACAACATAATCATATAAGTTATCTTTGTCTTCATTTTCTATATCGGCAAAACTGCACTTCATAGAATCGCGTGGCGATTCTATGGTTCATCCAAATATTCCTTGATTTTATTCAGTGCAATAAGGGCTTCTAGGGGAGTCAATAAGGAAATATCCAGTTCCCGAATCCGTTTTGTCAGTCTCTGATCCTGCGAACCGAAGAGGTTGAGCTGAAGAGAATCCTCCAAGTCCTTCTTTCCCGAAGACCGTGCCAAGCGAGGTCTGCCCACCTCATCCAACTCCTCCCCTTCAAGATTCGCTAAAATCTCTTTAGCCCTCTCAATGACTTCCTCCGGAATACCGGCAATCCTGGCCACCTGTATTCCATAACTCCGGCTCGTTCCCCCGGGCACCAGCTTTCTCAAAAAGATGATCTGATCGTTCCATTCCTTGACCGCGATATTTTGATTCTTGACCCTCCTCTTGGTCGCTATCAGTTCCGTCAGTTCATGATAGTGGGTTGCAAACAGGGTCCTGACCCCCTTTGCTCCTCGATCATGCAGGGCCTCAGATACGGCCCAGGCTATACTCAAACCGTCATATGTGCTGGTGCCGCGGCCGATTTCGTCCAGGATGACCAGGCTCTTGCTCGTGGCATGTCTCAGGATGTTGGCCGTCTCATTCATCTCCACCATGAACGTGCTCTGTCCCCTTGTCAGATCATCGGCAGCGCCCACTCGAGTAAAGACACGATCAACCAAACCGATACGGGCTTTCGAGGCAGGAACGAAGCTTCCCATCTGAGCCATTAAAACGATCAGGGCCGTCTGTCTGAGGATGGTCGATTTCCCGGCCATATTCGGCCCTGTGATAATGAGAAACTGTTGTTCCTTGTCATCCAGATGAATGTCATTGCCCACGAAATCCTCGTCCTTGACAGTCTGCTCAATGACCGGATGTCTTCCATCCACAATGTCGATGGTCTGGGTATCATTGATCTCGGGAGAGGTGTAATTGTTCAGTTGAGCGGTCTCGGCCAATCCCGCAAGGGCGTCGATCTCCCCTATGAGGCCTGCGGTTTCTTTTATCCGCTGATTCTCCCGGGCCACCTGTCCCTGGATTTCTTCAAAGATCTGATATTCCAACGCCGCCCTCTTCTCCTCTGCGCCCAGGACCTTTTCCTCGTATTCTTTTAATGCTTCCGTAATATAGCGCTCGCCATTAACCAGGGTTTGTTTTCTGATATAGTCGGCCGGGACAAGGTGGATATTGGCCTTCGAAACTTCGATATAGTACCCAAAAACCCTATTAAATCCCACCTTGAGACTGGATATTCCGGTCTTTTTCTGTTCTTTGGCAGCGAGGTCCGCAATCCAGGCCTTTCCGTTACGGGTTGCCGAAATCAACTCATCCAGTTCTTCATCATAACCATCCTTGATCAAACCGCCTTCTTTTGTAGAGACCGGGGGTTCTTCACAAATGGCCTGATCAATGACTTGCGCGACATCCTGGAGCGTATCCAGCCTTGCGGAGATGTCTGCCAAGAGTTCGCTCGCGGAGTTCGATAACCTGTTCTTGACATCCGGCAATCGATGGAGGGACGACTTGAGTGCGACGAGGTCTCTTGCATTGGCACGGCCCAGGGATATTCGGCCATTCAGCCTCTCCAGATCATAGATCCCTTCCAGGAGGTCTCTGACCTCCTCCCTGAATATTTGGTCATCGCGGAAATTGCTGACAGCAGCCAGCCGCCTTCGGATGGGGTCGAGCACTACCAGGGGATAACCAATCCATCGTTTCAGAAGTCGGCTCCCCATGGGGGTTACGGTCCGATCCAGAATCTGAAAAAGGGAACCCTTTGCGGATTGGCGCCTCATGGTCTTGAACAGTTCCAGGTTCCTGGTGGTGGCCTCATCGAGAAACATAAAATCACCCAGACGATAGGTCACGATCTCCTTGATGTGATCCGGATTCCCCTTCTGAGTCTCCCGAATGTAATGGACAATGGCCCCGGCAGCGATGATCCCCTGATCCAGGCCGTCACATCCAAAACCGGTGAGGGACCTGACACCGAGCTGCTCCTTGAGGAGATATTCCGCCCTTTTTACATCAAATTCCTCTTGGCTCAGTACTTCCACTCGACGGGAAAACAAATCCTTGCGTTTGGCCAGATCATCCCTTTCAAGGATCAATAACTCGGCCGGCGCGATTCTTCCCAACTCATCAAGCAGTTCCCCCCACTGA
>CAZCCX010000059.1:0-10878 GCA_964497115.1 uncultured Desulfobacteraceae bacterium | reverse complement strand
AAGATGAGGCCATGGTTAAGAGACTGGGGGCATTTGCCTACATGAAAAAACCGGTGGACATCGATCAACTGGTTGGAGCCTTGCATAAGGCATGGAGTAGATTGAAAAAATCTAAAAGGGCAGTGGATAGCCTGATTATGGCCTCAGCCTTTGCCCAGGCAGGTGAGAGGGAAATGGCCCGGGAAACCCTTAAAGAGTTTATGGAAGAAGAAGAAAAGGAAAAATGAGCCGGAGAGCCCGGGTGAATGACCAAGGTGCTTAAAGATGTTGAACGCTTTATTACTGAGATTAAAAAAGGGCATGCCCACCGATAAGCATTACAAAGCATTAATGAAAAGTATGCTTTTGATCGGAGTTGTGGTGCCTCTCATACCCATGGTTTTGGTCAGCGGTATCATTTTATATCAGTCTCAAGCGTCCTATGAAAAAGAGATTCAGACGCGCTTTGAAGAAATCGTTCAACAGGGCACAAAGAGCATTGATCATTTTTTGAAAGAAAGACTGGCCGACATCAACATTTTGGCGGATACATGCAGTTTCGAGCAGTTGAGGGAAGAGTCTTTTTTGCAGGAGATATTGAGGAAATTGCGAAATCAGTATGGCCCTGCCTTTTCAGATCTGGAGGTGATTGATGATGAGGGCCTACGGGTTGCCTATGCCGGACCCGTTAAGTCTGCGAATGCAAGGCATCCAGGGTCAGGCTGGTATCAAGAAGTTATGAATACCGGGCATGTGATTAGTGATGTGACTTCCGGTTCTGATGACCCTCCCCATTTGATCATGGCCCTGAGAAAAAACTGGATGGGAAAAGACTGGGTTTTGCGAACAGCCATTGATGGTGGTGCATTGAATACACTGTCGGAAGAGATTGGCAACGGAAACAACGGATCTGCTTTTATCATCAACAGGGAAGGACAATACCAGGCCGGCCCGCTTTACGGCATCAATTCCGGAAAAGACATTTTAATGGATTTCTTGGGAATCAAGGAGGGGCAAAAAAAGGGGACCGCCTTTTTTCAGCGGACCAACGGTGCCGGAAATAAACATATTTATGCGACCACCTTTCTTAAGGAAGGGGATTGGATCCTGGTTTATAGGCAAAGGGCCTCTGAGGTGTTTTCCGGGCTAAGAAAAACAAAGACAACAGCCCTTGTTGTCATCTTGATCGTCATTTTGCTGGTGGGAACCAATATACTCAGCCTATCAAAGAAGATGGTAGCCCGAATCCAACAGGCCGACAAAGAGAAACAAAAACAAAACGAACAGATGTTTCAGACCGGGAAACTGGCCTCAATAGGTGAACTGGCTGCCGGCATTGCCCATGAAATCAATAATCCCGTCGCCATCATGGTTGAGGAAGCGGGATGGCTCGATGACTTGCTGGAAGAGGAAGAATTCCAGGAAACCGTAAACTTGGAAGAATTCAAAAGGGCCTTAATGCAGATTCAGACTCAAGGGAAACGCTGTAAGGAAATAACACACAAGCTACTCAACTTTGCCAGAAGAACGGACTTTAAGGTTCAAAGCTTTGAGCTGAAAGATATGATCCGAAATATAATCGTCATTCTCGAAAAAAAGGCGAAATACAGCAATATTGTCATCCATACGGACATTCAAAAGGACCTACCCGAATTGACTCTGCCCGAGACAGAGCTGCAACAGGTTCTTTTCAACCTGATCAACAATGCCCTTGACGCCATGGAAGAAAAGGGCGGGACCCTATTCATAACCGCACGCCTGATAGAAGACCATATCGTGATTCAAGTGTCCGACAACGGTCCGGGAATTCCAAAAGAGGACCTCCCTAGGATATTTGACCCTTTCTTTACCACCAAACCGATCGGAAAGGGAACAGGCTTGGGGTTATCGATTTGCTACGGCATTGTAAAAAAAATGTCAGGAGAAATAGATGTCCGGAGCATGGTTAATGAAGGGACGACCTTTACCATAAAAATCCCTTTTAAGGAAGAGGGCAAGAGTAAACGCGATGACTCATTGGAGATTTGAGGTTTTCAATAATCCGACCAAAATTATGAACGGACTCCTTGCGAGTTGAGCGTCATTGGAAAGGAGAAAAATGATGAGCGAACGATTTATCATGTTAGTGGATGACGAGGTTCCTTTTGTGGAGACCATGACAAAGCGTTTAGAGAAGAGGAATCTCACGGTTATCACGGCTTACGAAGGACAAGAAGCCCTTGAAAAGCTTGAAAGACACCGCAACTTGGACGTTGTTATTTTGGACGTCAAGATGCCGGGAATGGACGGAATTGAAGTGCTTAAAGCAATAAAGAAGAAAAACTTTTTGACCGAGGTGATTATGCTTACGGGTCACGGAACCATGGAATCCGCCATGGAAGGGATGAGGCTCGGGGCCTATGACTACCTGATGAAGCCCTGTGATATCGAACAGCTGTTGGCCAAGATTGAGGAAGCGACCAATAGAAAGCGTGATAGCGAAGAGGAGAAACGGGGGATGCCAAGGTGAAGGAGGCCTTGTCATCCTATGGCCTCGAGTAGTCGTTTTCTGGACCCTTGTGTGCCATGCCACAACCAGGGCTTTCAGCCTCAAGAATGGTCACTGGAGAAAGGGATGTCAGAAGATCATAACAATGAGAAATAAAACATAGACCGAGTGATTTTTCATAGGAGGTGATGACGGTGAATACCTTAAATGTCCTGCTTGTGGATGACGAGGTGGAGTTCAGAGAAACCATGGAAAAACGCCTGAAAAAAAGAAGCCTGCATGTAAAGGGTGTCGGCAGTGGAGAAGAGGCTCTCGAACAATTGAAAGAGGAACCCATAGATGTGGTGGTGTTGGACGTAAGGATGGCCGGGATGGACGGAATTGAGACCTTGAGAGCCATGAAGAAGACCCAGCCGCTCATAGAGGTGATTATGCTCACCGGCCATGCCAGTATGGAAGTCGCCGTTCAGGGCATGGAGTTTGGGGCGTTTGACTACCTTATGAAACCCATGCAGATTGATGATCTTTTGTACAAAATCCAAGATGCGTACAAGAAGAAGACGATACAAGAGCAAAAAATAGAGGGCATGAAGAAAATGGTAACAGAAACCGAATAGCACTCACCAGAACGTTGTCAAAAATAAGGAACGGGGGTTAGGTATATAATGAGATTCTTCAGAGAGTGGGGCAGGTTTATGATGATAGGGGCAAGGGCCCATGCAGAATGGGAGCTCAATGTTTCCAGGAGGATACTTAGGGATCGTAAACGGATGATCATTCTCGGTCTACTGACGATTCCTGTTTTACTCGGCGGTATCGCCTTCGCTGATCAGATTGGAGGGGCTCTTCCTGAGGTGCTCGGAGGAAAGAAGGCATATGGCCCGGCCTTCTATTCTACCGGCATCTTTATTGTTTCCATATTAATCGGACTTGGCGCCGGACTCATTACCGGCTGCATCGGGGCGGGAGGCGGATTTATCATCGCGCCTGCGCTGATGAGTGCAGGGATCAAGGGGATCCTTGCAGTTGGAACCGATCTCTTCCATATTTTCGCAAAGGCCATCATGGGGAGCGTGATGCACAGAAAACTTGGAAATGTCTCAGTTCCTCTGGCCATGGTCTTTTTGATCGGGGCCATTATCGGTGCGACCCTTGGAGGGGTCATCAATCGTGTGCTCTATGAGCTTAACCCTGTGTTGAGTGACGCCTTTATCACGACGATTTATGCATTGATGCTTGGATTTCTGGGGATCTACGCCCTTATCGATTTTCTAAAGGCACGAAGGCCGACAAAGGCTGAAAAAGACTTCCACGGGGACGGAAAGGATTCACAAAGCGGACGGGACGAAGGTGCGAATATAGGAAGCTTGCCTAAGAGACTCCAGGCCGTCAAGATCCCGCCCATGGTGAAAATTGATTTTGATTTCACACCGGGCGGCCGAAGTATCTCCTGGGTATTCCTGGTTTTGAGCGGTCTGCTGGTGGGCCTGGCTGCAGGCATTATGGGCGTCGGGGGCGGTTTCCTGACCTTTCCCATCTTCGTTTACATGCTGGGGGTCTCTTCCATGACAACGGTCGGGACCGATATATTCCAGATTGTCTTTACCGCTGGGTATGCCTCCATCACCCAGTATGCCATCTATGGTTTCATCTTCTATACCCTGGCTATGGGGATGCTCCTGGGCTCCTTGGTGGGGATCCAGATCGGCTCCTTGGTCACAAAGGTGGTCAAGGGAATCACCATTCGCGGGTTCTATGCAATGGCTGTTCTGGCGGGTTTTGTCAATCGCATATTCGCCCTGCCGGGTAAGTTGGGTGAGATGGGGATCGTTCCCATTTCCAACCAGATCGGGGCTGTTCTCAATAAGATCGGCATCTATGCCTTTTTCATTGTCATTTCAGCCTTCGGCGTCTGGGTGATCGGGACATTCATCAAAAACATGTCTACGTTGAAGGGAGGGGAGGTGCGCGAATGATTGCTCAAAAAAGAATATTTGCCAGAGGGTTTGCCATGTTGATCGGGTTTTTCATCGTTCTCACCATCTTTTTTCTACCTGTTTTTGATGGCAAGAACGGCCTGGATTACATGGATAACCTTTATAACTCCATATCCAAGGCCTCTGCCTATTACATCCCTAATGTAGCGGAAGAGAGTAAGGGCTATTTAGGTGATATGGTCAGCTTGACCCTCCACATGAGCGATGATCAGGAGGCGAAACAGAGTGCAAGCCTATTTGAACAAGGGGGCGCGACGGTCAGCGTATCAGACGCCACACTCAAGGCATCGGGTGATTTGGGAAGGATTTTGGAGAATTGTCTGGACGACGCCGAGGCCATGTATCGAAACAATAGTCTTCGGCTCTCAAGAAAATACGGGTATGATGCCAGGCAGGCCCTGTACAATTGGTGGGTCGTTTGCAAGGAGATGGACAAGGATCTAAAGAAACAAAAGAAATTCAAAGAGGCCAAGATCGTCACGGATGTCAAAGAAAAGGCGGTTGAGTGTTCCTACAACTACTTTGGGATCGAACCCCAAAAAATTATGGACAAGATTGGTATCGTGATCTTCTCGTTGATATTTTACGTGATCTATACCCTCTGGTATGGCTTTGCATACATGTATATGTTCGAAGGATGGGGCATGCAATTGGAACACTGATCAATTAGGTTATCCCTCTTTGAAAAATGCCAAAGGTGAGACGCATCTTTACTTTGCCTGTGGCCTTTTTTCGCATACTATAATGGACATGAATCAATTAACATATATGATGAGGCGATTTTTTTCCAGGAAGCCGGATGGGGAAAACCCCGACGTTGAATCCCTTCGGACCGCCTTCAAGGCCCGGTATCATGAGTTTAAGCTTCTGCTCAATGCCAACAACAGGGCACTGGAGATCATGTCGGAGATGGAAGAAGCGTTGAAAGGGACTCGACCGTTCGGCATGAATTTCGTCTCATCAAAATGCACCGGCGTCTCCACCAGCGTGTGGCAAATGATTAAGCACCTCAATGAACTTTCACCGGGAAAGTATGAGGGCCTTTCCGACAAGTTCGAAGAAATCCGGAAAAAGATTGACCCCTTTGTTCAGCACAGAGGATGGTTGCCCGAAGGCCCCCTGGTTCTACCCCTCGAAAGAACAGATAAGACGATAGCGGATCTGGTGGGCGGGAAAATGGCGAACCTAGGGGAGATCAAAAACCGGATTGTTTTAGAGGTTTCCAACGGCTTTGTTATTACCGCCCGTGGATACCGGCGTTTTATGCAATATAATGATCTGCAACCCGAAATCGACCGTAGAATTCAGGCAGCGGACGTTGAAGCCCTTGACCGGTTATTCGACCTTAGTGCCGTCGTTCAACAATTGATTATCCGATCTTCCATCCCCCAGGACCTTGAATCAGCGATCTTGGAGCAGTATCGGTTCTTGGAAGAGCAGGAAGGCAAGGGAGTCACCGTGGCCATGAGAAGCAGTGCCCTGGGGGAGGACATTGCAGGGATTTCCTTTGCCGGGCAGTATCGTTCAGAGCTCAATGTAAGCAAAGAGAATATCCTCCACGCCTATAAAGAGATCGTTGCAAGCAAATACAGCCTCTCCGCCATGTCGTATCGTCTGAACCGGGGCATCCGGGACGAGGATGTGGCCATGTGCGTGGGGTGTCTTCAAATGGTGGATGCGGTCTCAGGAGGCGTTGCCTACTCGAGAAATCCGGTGGGCATCAGGGATGACGCCGTGGTGATTAATTCCGTTTGGGGTCTTCCCAAATCGGTGGTGGAAGGTAGGATGACACCGGACCTCTTTGTGATCTCTAGAACGGATCCCATGGAAATCAGACAAAAAGAGCTGGCCCTCAAGGGCCGAAAATTTGTTTGCTACCCGGACGAGGGTGTCTGCCGAATGGATTTGACGGGTGACGAGGGCGGTAAAGAGTCTTTGAGTGATGCACAGGCCATTGAACTTGCCGGACTGGCCGTAAGGCTTGAAGCCTACTACGGCGGCCCCCAGGATCTGGAATGGGCCCTTAAGGCCGATGGCTCTTTTGTTATTCTCCAATGCCGACCCCTTGTGCAAGCCTCGGCTGGTGAGTTTCTCGATTTGGAGGATGTGCGGGATCTAGAATCGGTGATGTTCAAAGGGGGAATCGAAGCGAGTCCGGGACTGGCAGTGGGGCCTGTCTTTGTTGTGAAAAAAGATATGGATGCCCTTGGGTTTCCCGAGGGCGCCGTTCTGGTGACCCCACAGGCGCTGCCTCGATGGGCGACACTTCTGAATAGGGCGGCTGCGGTTGTCACGGAGCAAGGGAGCATTGCCGGGCACCTCGCTAACGTGGCACGAGAGTTTCACGTGCCGGCCCTTTTTGGTGTCCATGAGGCCATGGCTCGGTTACAGAATGGCCGGGTCATCACGGTTGATGCCGATGACCGTAGAATCTACGACGGGCGTATTGAGGCGCTCCTTGACAGAACCGAAAGACACAAAAACCTTATGGTGGGCAGCCCTGTCCATGAGGACCTCAAAGGAGCGGCCCAACATATTGTGCCCTTGAATCTCTTGAACCCGGATGCCCCTTCGTTCAAGCCCGGAAGTTGCAGGACCCTTCATGATATCACGCGTTTCTGCCATGAGAAATCGGTGCATGAAATGTTCCGGTTCGGCAAAGCCCATCATTTTCCGGAGAGATCCAGCAAGCAGCTTTTTGTGGATATCCCCATGAATTGGTGGATTTTGAATCTGGACGACGGCTTCAAAGAAGAGGTGAAGGGGAAGTACGTCCGGCTGGAAAACATTGCCTCCATCCCCATGCTGGCCTTGTGGAGGGGGGTCATCGCCTTTCCCTGGGAGGGGCCGCCCCCGGTTGACGGGAAGGGGCTTATGTCCGTCATGTTTGAGGCCACGAGAAATACCGCACTGGTTCCCGGGGTGCGGTCGAAATATGCCGATCGAAACTACTTCATGATCTCAAAAAACTATTGCAGCCTGAACTCAAGATTCGGCTTTCATCTCTGTATCATTGAGACCCTTGTCAGCGAGAGAGCGAGAGAGAACTACATCCGTTTCCAGTTCAAGGGAGGGGCTGCGGATGATCAGAGGCGACAAAAGAGGGTACATTTCCTCACGGAGATCTTGGAGGAATATGGTTTTAGGGTGCAGGTGAAAGAGGATTTTCTGATAGCCAGCGTGGAAGATCAGCAAAAGGACCATATGGAAAAGGCCCTTAGAATTCTGGGCTATCTGATTATACACACGAGGCAATTGGATATGATTATGAGCAATAATGAAAGGGTGCACTACTATCGATCAAAAATCAGCAAAAGCATTGATGAAATGCTGACCTTTCAATAGACCGAAACAAGGAGGTTTTTCATGGCAATTATTACGATTAGTCGCGGTTCATACAGCAAGGGCAAAGAGATTGCCGAGAAAGTCGCACAACAGCTTGGATATGAATGCGTTGCTCGCCGCATTCTTTTGGAAGTCTCGGAAGAATTCAACGTCCCGGAGGTACAACTCAAGAGGGCCATTCATGACGCTCCGTCGTTTTTCAAATATGTCTCGCACAGTAAAGAAAGATACATCTCATTCATCCGAGCCGAAATACTCAAGCATCTGAGAAAGGACAACATGGTCTATCATGGACTTGCCGGTCATTTCTTTGTTAAGGGGGTATCCCATGTTTTGAGAGTGAGGATTATTGCCGATTTGGATGATCGTGTACGACTAGAAATGGATCGGGAAGGGATACCAAAAGAGGAAGCCATACACCTCCTTCAGAAGGACGATGAAGAAAGAAGGAAATGGAGCAAGTCCCTGTATGGGATAGACACATGGGATGCAAGCCTTTATGATTTGGTCATCCGCATTCAGAAGTTCTCCGTGGAAGATGCCGTAGACATGATATGTCATTCCGCAATGTTGGGGCAATTCCGGACCACCCCTGAATCTCAACAAACCATAGATGATTTAGCGCTTGCCGCTCAAATAAAGGCCGCCTTGGTGGATGTCAAACGGGATCTGCAAGTGTCCGCCAAGAGCGGAACCGTGTTTGTGACGGCTGAGGTCCCCAGGGGAAATGAGGAATCCCTGGCTCAAAGAATACGGAAAATTGCAAATAGCATTGCCGATATCAAAGACTTGAAGATTGATATCAGAGGTTTTCCGTCTTGGATGGGCGGTGGTAGAGGGGGGCTGGATTAGACGATGATATGAAGGTTCTCTAATATGGGGTCGCCTATTACCGATCAAGGCTTCACAAAGACATCCGTGAGATGATACGAAACAAAGGGCCTGTATCGGGAAAATACGCTCAGGTGGGAGTTGAAAGGTGAACTCCCTGAGGTCGAAGACATATGAAGATACAAAAAACAATCAGCCTGCGTGGTCAAATATTCATGCTTTTGGCCGTCCTGGTCTTTATTACCTCGATAGGTGCTCTGGTTACGGTGTGGTATACCTACCGAATGGAAGGCCTCTTGACCGGGATTATCAATAACAATGTGGCTGCTTTCCAGGCAGCCGAAGCCCTAGAGACGGCCCTTGTGAACCAAAAAGGTTTTGTTTCCTATTACTTTATGGACAATGATCCGGATTGGCTTACTCAGCTGGCGGTGTACCGTCAGATTTTTGGGGAGAGGCTCAAGAAAGTTCGCGTCCTAACTGAAAATAAGGAAGAAAAGGAGGCCATTGACCGGATCGAGACGGCGTACCTCAAATATATCACAGGAAAAGATTTGGTCATTGCCCATTACAAAGCCGGTGAAAAAGAAGCAGGGGCCCTGCTCCACAGCGAGGTGCGCAAAGGCTTTTCCGAGACACTCGATTTGTGCGAAGCATACAAGGATATCCATAAGAATAGGATCACGGAAGCCAGAGACAAGAGCCATGCCCAGGCCAGAAAACTCCGAATCATTGCTGTGACAGTTATGATGGCGGTCGTCCTACTTGGCTTGCTCTTGGTATTTGTGTTGGTCAACCAGATTTTGGGGCCGGTTCGTAGATTGGCCTTGGAAGCTGATCGAGGAGGAGGGGCAGGCAGATCCGGTGATGAAGTGAAGGCACTTGATCGCAGTGTTCGCGGGCTGATTGAAGACATGGATCACACCCATTCCGAACTGGAGAAGAGCCGCGAACACCTCTTGCAGACCGAGAGGCTGGCCATGGCCGGGAAACTGGCCGCGGGCGTGGCCCACAGTGTTCGAAACCCTCTAACCTCCGTCAAGATGCGTCTCTTTTCTCTGGATCGAAGCCTGGACCTATCCCCTATCCAGAAAGACGACTTTGCCGTGATCTCCGAAGAAATAGGGCATATCGATACCATTATCCAGCATTTCATTGAGTTCGCCCGTCCACCAAAACTCAAAGTGCAAAAGGTGAGCCCTTCAGAAGTTCTCAATGTGGTCCTTCAGTTGCTGGAGCATCGGCTAAAATCCTACGAGGTAGACATAGAACTCCATCGGGAGCGCCCTCTTACGGAGATCCAGGCCGACCCAGAACAACTCAAGGAGGTCCTCGTCAATCTTATCGTCAATGCATGTGAGGCGATGGAGAAAGGCGGGTCTATTCGGATCCGTGAAGAAGAATCCTTTGTGGCGTCGTTAGGCCGGGTCGTGGTGGTTCGATTGGCCGACAGCGGGCCTGGTATTCCCGATTCCATCAATGACCAAATCTTTCAGCCTTTTTTTACTACAAAAGAAGAGGGATCGGGACTCGGCCTGAGTATCGCCGCGAGGATTGTGGCGGAACATGGCGGGTGGCTGGATTTCACCTCAAATGAGGGCGAGGGAGTTACTTTTGTGATGACCCTCCCCATAACGGGAGCAAACCATGAGTAACATCCTCATTATTGATGACGATGATCAATTGCGAAAGAGCTTTGAGAAACTTCTTTTGGAGGAAGGGTATTCAGTAAAGAACGCGTCTTCGGGCGAAGCGGGCCTTACACGGATCCAAGAGGAGACCCCGGACCTGGTTGTTCTGGACATGCGGCTTCCGGGAATCAATGGTCTTCAGACCTTTCAGGCTATTCATGAGATCGAGCCTAAGCTTCCCGTGATCATCATGACTGCCTACGGGACCACGGAGACCGCCATAGAGGCCACTAAGATGGGGGCCTTTGATTATATCCTTAAACCCTTTGACATCCCTGATATGCTCACCGTGATCGCTCAAGCCTTGGAGGCGGGTCGTTTCATGCGCTCTCCGGTGAATATGGATGCAATTCCTGACCGGACATCAGGAGAAGCCATCATCGGCCGAAGTACCCCCATGCAGGATGTCTACAAGGCCATCGGAAAGGTTTCCTCTACAGAGGCCACCGTTCTTATTCGGGGGGAGTCCGGAACAGGAAAAGAGCTCGTGGCCCGAGCCATCTATCAGCATAGTCTTCGAGCAAACAAGCCTTTTCACGTTATAAAC
>CAZCCX010000058.1:0-10938 GCA_964497115.1 uncultured Desulfobacteraceae bacterium | reverse complement strand
CGGATCTTGTAGCAGCTCGAATTACACGGGAATTGAATATCCCAACCATCGGGATCGGTGCAGGCAAGGACTGTGACGGCCAAGTCCTGGTATATCATGACCTGGTGGGACTCTTTGAGAGGTTCACCCCAAAGTTCGTCAAGCAGTACATCAATCTCTCACCCCAGATCAAAGAGGCCCTTGTTCAGTTCAAAAGCGACGTGGAAAAAGGCACTTTTCCCGGTCCGGAACATGTTTTCTCCATGAAACCGGAAGAGGCAGAGAAAATATGAGCGGGACATCTCCCGGCAAAATCGTTGCAGCATGAGACCAAGGAGTTCTGGGATCGAGGGAGCTTTCCAAGCTAAGGGTTCCAGGGGCCAAGTGAGAATGAGTCCAGAATTCTCATGAAATAAAGAATCCTGGCCGATCGAAGATCCCGTTGGCTTTAACGGGGAATCCTCGAACCCTTATGTTTTTAATCATTCTCCTTAGCTGTTCAGTTTGAGAGCTTTGATGTAGAAACGGAGGAAAAGCCGCATGCATTTCTTAGTTGTCGGCCCGGGAGCCATGGGCTGCCTTTTTGCCGCCCGTTTGAAAAAAGCGGGTTACGATGTGACCTTACTGGACTACATCGAGGAAAGGGCCAAGCAAATCAACAATCAGGGTATACTTGTCCAAGGGTTGAGTGAGGAATATAGCATCAAGGTGCCTACGGTGTCAGGCACTTTTCCTACGGCACCTGACCTGGTCCTCATATGCGTCAAGTCATATAAGACACGAGATGCCGCCCAGGCCATAAAGCAAGGGATAGGCCCCCAGACGGTGTTGGTGACCCTCCAAAATGGCGTCGGCAACGTGGAAATCTTACAGGAGATCTTTGGAGAAGAGAGGGTGTTGGGCGGTGTGACGGCCGAAGGGTCAACTCTTCTGGGGCCAGGAAAGATAAGGCATGCAGGCCAGGGAGACACCATTGTCGGCCCTGGCAGGGATCCGAATGGTCCGGCAGAAAAGCTTGTTTCCGTCTTCAACCGGGCCGGATTTAACAGCAACTCCGCAGATCACGTGAACGATCTGATCTGGGGAAAACTGATTGTCAATGTCGGCATCAACCCCCTGACTGCCATCACGAGGCTGAAAAACGGCCTTCTTCCCGATTTGCCCGGCACCCGCATGATTATGGAAGAAGCGGTCAAAGAGGCCGTTGCGGTGGCCCGGGCCAAAGGGATTGATCTCCCTTACCCGGACCCCTTGGCCCGCGTCATTGAAGTATGTCACGCTACGGCGGAAAATGTTGCCTCTATGCTTCAGGATGTCCTAAATCAAAGACAGACTGAAATCGACGCAATAAACGGCGCCATTGTGCAGGAAGGTAAAGCGATGAATATTCCCACGCCCGTAAACCTCACGCTTACCTCCCTGGTACAGGCCATCCAGGATTCTTATCAGGAAAGAATATAGGTGACATTTTAGTTGAGTGAAACTCCCCTTCTGTTGTACCGGCCATGGGTCTCTCATTAAATTCAAACCATCTGCCCAGTTGTTGTGGAACGGCCGTTTGACAGGCTCACGGTCCTGCCCTCGGCCATGAGCTCGGGCCGAATGGAACAGCGTCGAAGGACACCAAATTATCATGCTGTTTTGGCAGGAGCCCCACGGAGCAACGTCCCACAAATAACGACCTCCTTTGTGCCTCGCCTGGGAGACCTGTTCTCGGTCATAAGCTCAGGCCGAATGGAGCACCAGAGAAGGGGGCGGTGAAATGCCCAGCTTTATATCATTTGTGAAAAATTTCTTTTGACAGGGGGGCTCCTCCTCTGGTAAGTTGTTCCATTTAATCACCAATGACTGACAGACTCGCAAAAAGTCAGCAATGGGACGGCACAGTAAAAAGCTCCAAACGCAGGGCTGCGAAACCGAGGACACGCCCACAGGGTGGGCAGTTCAAGCCAAGGACGGACAATTCTAAGGACTTCGGCATACTTGTCCCGCCACAAGCGGGATCGTGATGATGAAAAATGAAGCGTAACGCAGTCCCGCCAAAGGCGGGAGAGTTTTTTTAGGCCGTCAATACTACATCGCGGAGGTTCGCAATGTTTGAAATTCTAAAGCGGGAAGAGATGGCTGATGGGACGGTGGTAATGAATGAAATTAGCGCCCCCCAAATCGCCAAGAAGGCAAAACCAGGCCAATTTGTTATCCTCAAAGCCAATGAACAAGGAGAGCGCATCCCACTGACAATGGCCGACACCAACGTCAAAAAGGGAACTGTTACGGTTATTTACCAGGTTGTCGGCAAGTCCACTGCTCTCTTTAAGAGCTTGCAGGTGGGAGATCATTACCAAGACGTCATAGGCCCCTTGGGCCAACCGACCCACCTGGAAAAGCTGGGGAATGTGGTCTGCGTGGGTGGAGGCACAGGGGTCGCTGTTTTACATCCCATCACCCGTGGTTTGAAGGAACTCGGGAACAATGTCGCGGCCATCATTGGGGCCAGAAACAAGGATCTGCTCATCTTAGAGGACAAAATGAAGGCTGCATCCCATGAACTCCATGTGTGCACGGATGATGGATCCTACGGCCACCATGGATTTGTGACGGATGTGCTCAAAGATATCCTAGAAAGAGACAATGTGAAGCTGGTCGTGGGAATCGGTCCGGTGCCTATGATGAAATTTGTGGCCAAAATGACGGCTGATTACAACGTCAAAACTCTGGTTAGCCTGAACGCCATTATGGTGGATGGAACGGGTATGTGTGGGTGTTGTCGCGTGAGCGTAGGGGGAAAGACCCAATTTGCCTGTGTGGACGGTCCTGAATTTGATGGTCATCAGGTGGACTTTGACGAACTGGCCCAACGCCTCGATGCCTATAAGGATGAGGAAAAACGAGCGTATGAAAAACATGCGCACGAGTGCAAGCTCTCCAAGGAAATCTAGCGCGACAATATTCTGCTGACTTTTCAACAAGTTATCAGCAATTCACTTGTGGAGGATTTTATTATGGCGGAAAAAGCCGGAAAAAAGGAAAAAATACCCAGGCAACCCATGCCTGCACAGGAACCAGACGTCCGAAAGAGAAATTTTGATGAAGTGCCCCTCGGATTGTCTCCAGAAGCAGCAATGAAAGAGGCAGAGAGATGCCTGCAGTGTAAAAAACCCGCCTGTATCGAGGGGTGCCCGGTGGCCGTAGATATTCCTGGGTTTATTCAACACATCAAAGAGGGAGACTACTCTCAAGCCATTCGAAAAATATGGGAAAGAAATTCCCTTCCCGCCGTATGCGGGCGAGTCTGTCCCCAAGAGATACAGTGTGAGGGAAAATGTGTCTTGGGGAAAAAGGGGAACCCGGTCGCTATCGGCAACTTGGAGCGTTTCGCGGCAGACCACGAACGGGAAAATGGACAAGGAGACTTACCCCCCAAGGCTGAACCTACCGGGAAAAAGGTGGCAGTCGTCGGCTCCGGCCCGTCGGGTCTGACTGTCGCCGGCGATCTTATTCTTAAAGGTCATGACGTGACGGTCTTCGAGGCCTTCCACAAACCGGGTGGTGTTCTGGTCTATGGCATTCCCGAATTCAGGCTCCCAAAAGAGATAGTCTATTCTGAGGTGAACTTTCTGGAACGTTTGGGCGTGAAAGTGGACTGTAATATGGTGGTGGGAAGGACCGTCTCCGTGGATGAACTGTTCGAGGAAGGCTATGACGCCGTGTACATTGGCGTGGGTGCAGGCCTGCCTAGCTTCCTAAACATTCCGGGTGAAAACCTTATTGGGATATACTCGGCCAACGAATATTTGACCAGGGCCAACCTGATGAAGGCCTACCTGTTTCCGGAATACGATACGCCCATTGCCTTAGGCAAAGACGTGGCCGTTTTTGGCGCCGGAAACGTGGCCATGGATTCTGCCAGGACAGCCATGCGCTTGGGGGCAGACCGGGTCCGGATAGTCTACCGGCGTTCCAGTGAAGAGATGCCTGCCCGGGTGGAAGAAATCCATCACGCTGAGGAAGAGGGAATAGAATTCTTTCTCCTGACCTCACCCACAAGATTTATGGGAAATGAGAAAGGTCGTGTCACCGGTGTAGAATGCCTCAAAATGGACCTGGGTGAGCCTGACGATTCAGGCAGGCGCCGGCCGATTCCGGTTGAAGGCTCTGAGTTCCAATTGGAATGTGATCTGGGTGTGATCGCGGTAGGAGCAGGGGCCAACCCCCTGTTGACCGAGTCCACAAAAGACATCAAGCTAAATAAATGGGGAAATATCATCGCGGATCCGCAAACGGGAAAAACCTCGAAAAAGGGGGTTTGGGCCGGTGGAGATATCGTCACAGGTCAGGCCACGGTGATCCTCGCCATGGGGGCAGGTCGAGGAGCCTCCGATTCCATACATGACTACCTTACATGGGGTTGGTAAAATCAGAAGCGCGCAAGAAACTCCTGCGCGATTTTATCAAACGCGCCTTGTCCGCCTCTGGCAGACTTCGGCACTCTGAAATAAGAAGATTTCTATAAGGTCAAGATAAGGACGGTTATTACACCGTCCTTATTTTTTGGGGAGGAAAACCTGCTGACGGTAGTACTTCATTTCTTCTATGGACTCCTTGATATCATCCAATGCCAGGTGTGACTTCTGCTTTTGAAAGGGGCGAAGTTCAGGATACCATCTTTTGACCAGCTCTTTGATTGAGCTGACGTCAATGATCCGGTAGTGGAGGAAGGCTTCGAGCCGGGGCATATGTCTATAAAGAAATCTCCGATCCTGCCCAACGGAATTTCCGCACAGTGGAGACTCTTCTTTGTCACAGTGCTCGGAGAGAAATTCCAGTGTCTTCTCCTCAGCACTCCGGCAGACATCAGGGGAGTTTCTTACCCGATCCAGAAGGCCTGATTTCTCGTGATGGACCCGACTCCAATCCTCCATATGATCAAGGGCCTCTTCCCGCACATTGACGGCGATGTTCGGACCTTCGGCCACGATTTCCAGTTGGTCGTCGGTGACCACGCTGGCAATCTCAAGGATGACGTGCTCCTCAGGCTTCAGCCCGGTCATTTCCAGGTCTATCCAGATGAGCCTACTCTGATGACTCGCTGTCATCGGGATCAGTCTCCTCAGCAATAATGCCATATACATTCCCAGGAGGGGGGGCTCCCCTTTTCTCCAAAGGAATCTCGATCTCTTGGTAATAAGGTTTGTCCGTACGGCTGTGGGCGACTATCGCCTTGACCACGTCCCAGCTTATTTTGTTTTGCTCCGCTAGTCTCACGATTTCTTCCAAAGCCGAGCGCTTGTCGTAAGAAACAGGTCGATAGGGTCTCACGGACACGAGAGCGTCATAGACGTCACTGACAGCCACGATCTCCACCATGCGGTCATCAAGATCAATGCCCCGGGGGTATCCTGAGCCGTCATTTCTTTCATGATGATCTCTGGCCACTCTGCCCGCAAGACTGTGAGGATCCTTTTCATAATAGATAAGCAACACATACCCTGCAACTGTGTGATGCTCCAAGATCTCCCGCTCAGCCCGCGTCAACGGACTGGTTTTTTTCAGGATTTTCAAGGGGACAGTTACTTTGCCAAAATCGTGTGCGGGGCCTGCTGCGGCCTCTCTGATGCGCTCCTGGTAGTCGGGGATAAGGTCGCCGGCCAACAAAGTGGATAAGGCAAAGACATTGAGCAAATGGCTGTAGGTGGTGAAGTCATACTGTTTGAAATAGTCAAGAGATCGCAAGAATGGGAGAACAAACTGTACCTTCTCCATCTGTTTCAGGAGCTTGTTAATGTCCTCCTTTTGCGGAAAGATGAGCTGGTAAGGGGGTTGACTGAGAAACTTGACAACATCCTTTCTCACTGAACCATGCTCCAAGAGTGACAGCGTCTGAAAAGGAGTGGCGTGATTTGAAGAGATCAGATCTTTCAGAACATCTTCCGAGAGTTCAGTGCCGGCGGGAAGAAGCAGCCGATTATCGATATCATGAACAGGGTAGCTAAGTTTCATATCAGGTGGTATTGCTAGTCTTCCTTTGCAGCCAGGTCAAATTGCCGCGTACGTGCCCTCATTTAGGTAGAATCCCAAGACTGTCAAGCGCTTGTTGTGTCTGTATAGGGGTGAACGGTTCCATCAATTCTCAGCTTGCCCCTTCTGCCAAGGGCTCCAACTCAATAGCCGCCGAATCTATTGAGTTCCGAATCCGATATTTTGACAGGCATAGGCTCGACAGTCGTACTCAGCAAAGACCCTATCATCTCCGCATTTCTTCTGGCCTCTGCACGGTCCTCGAAAAAGCCGACACGAAGCCTTGTCCATTCCTTTTCGTCCACCTCAGCCTCTGTCATGTATGCGTGGAAACCATTCCTTGTGAGTCTGGAGACATAAAGAACGATCGATGCCGGCCTTTGAACAGAAACCACATTAACCGCCCATCGCTTTCGGCCAAGGTTCGTGAGGTTTTCCTCAGCTTCACGGGGCGTCACATACTTCAACTCCCGCCCTTCGGTAAGCTCTTTGTCCTGAAAACCTTTTCTGATCTCCGACTCGCCGAACTCCCCCACGTTTAGCCGAAATAGGCTAGGCCATTTTAGCGGATCGCCGTAGACTTCACTGTATCCTGCAATGATGGAAAGACTATCTCCTTCCTGGGTGACATAATAACCCTCTTTCACCTCCGAAACCGAAGCCTCTTCAAGTTGCTCAGCGGCTGGAGACGGTTCTATTGGTGCTGTCTCTTCTCCCTCCAACCTCGTTGTTTCGCTGACAGCGAGAAATTCTTCCTCCGGTTCAGAGGACATCTCATCTTGATAGAGTGGGGCTGATATGGGCTCCTGGATGAGCTCTTGGGCAGCGACTTCAGCCTCAGTTCTTCGTTTTTCCAGAATGATCAGATTTTCCCTTGCCAACTCAGCAAGCGGTTTTCCAACCGCTGAGCTTTTGTTGCTCACTGTAGCTTTGCCTTGTGGCGCAAGAGCGATAACCTTTTCATACATCTCTTGGGCTTCTTCCATACGCCCCGTGTTTTGGTAAACGACTCCCATATTGAGAAGCGCATAGGGATTGTCCGGGTTAAGAGACAGTGCCTCGTCCAAGAGTCTTTCTGCTTCTCGATAATTGCGCCCTGACAACTCCTGAAACCCTTGTTCCGAGAGTCTATCATCGTCAGTCAAAGTGGACGCGCAGGCTCCAAACAAAACAACAAAGACCCAAACCGGCATAAACCATTTGTGTTTCTTCATCGGATCACCCTCCTCCTATATTTGTGTATGCTTAAACTCTTTTGAACACTTGAAATGGCTTCTTTATTATAAGAGCCTGTTTTTTTGATAAAAAGTATAGTAAATTAAAAGAAGCTTGTCAATAGTGCTTGGCAATTAAGACTGTTGTGGCCATTCCTCTTTGGAATCGACGCTAAAACTGGAAGCCAGACTGCTCCAACCCGTGAACCTGCTGCCATACTCTTGCACGGTTCCGGGCTGGCTGGAATGGGGGGCGTTGGTGGGGAAAAAGTTCTAAAGACCCTCTAAGGAATCACAATCCTTGAGGAAGAGTTATCCTCTACACCATCTGGTGATTTCCCCATTTCTCCCACCACCTTTTCATAGAAAGCAAGGCTGTGTTCCATCATGGCTGCAAGAAAGGGATTGATCCAGGATGGAGGGTCTTCTGCCGCAACGCTCCGGGCGGCGGCCAAACAGAGAGAGGCCATTCCCCTTTCGTCCAGTTTGAAAAAGACATAACACATCTCCTCCAACCTCCCTTTCATCCGGAGACATTGTTCTTCAGAATAGATCTCATGGATTGCCTTCTTCTTCACCTCACTGATTTGCTCTCTCTTCTGCGCTTCAGAGACCAGAATACGGCTCTCCCTGGTTTTCTGAATATCCTCCATCACCGGACGCATCTTCTCCGGGCCAATGATCCAATTTTCCATAAGCTCATGTCCCAGAAGTCTGTCAATCTGGGAAGCCGTGAGGGCCTCTTCAGAAATGCTGTCTGGGGAGATGAAATCGAATATGGCTGCCTTTTCCAAGAAAGAGACGTTCTTCAGCATCCAGGGCCTTAGCTTGAGGTAATCCCCTGCCTGTTGTCCCAGGGTCTGCCCGCTGTCTTGGTATGCCCTTTCCAGGATGGTTGCCCCATGAGACAAAGAGGTTTCCACGGCATGATTGAAATTTGAGAAAAAGACTTCTTTGACCTCTTTCATGCGTTTCTTAGTGTATCTTCCGTAGAGAAACTGCAGGATGCCCTTTTCATCATTGGCCACTCCCATACCCAAGTCCACACCCTTGGGAAGATGAGATAAGACCAGGAAGACTCCCCGACTTCCGGTTCCATCGACAGGGCCGAGGTAAACGGAGGGCTCAGGCCTTTCTACCCCCTTGATAAGAATCTGAGAGGCCTTGGCGGGCTCCAATTCTGGGTGAAACAAGCCTTTTTGTTTGAATCTAAAGACGGTCTTTTTGATGGCTTTCTGGACTATTTTCTGAGGAAAAGCCTCTTTGAGTGCCAATAGGATGTTGATGGCATCAGGCTCATTGGAGGGAAGCCTCTCCACCAGGGTCTGCGCAATCTCAGGGGTTGATATCTGTTCATCCAAATTCTCAAGGTAGATATCCTTAGGGTTTTCAAGGAAGGCCTTTAGTTGGGTCTCTTGCTCCTGAGACAGAACAGAAACAGGGTAAGGCTTTTTCTTTTTTGGTTTCCTCTTTTTACCCATGATCAGGCGGCTCTCTCCTCCCCCCAAAACTGCCACGAGATTTCAAATGGCTCTCGCCCAGGGCGGCATTCATAAAGACTCATGATATCATCAAGGTAGGCGAAAAGACTGTATTTTTAGCCTAAAACCCGATATAAATCAAGTGAAAATTCGGGTCCGGTCTTTGACCATGTGCTCCGTTCAGCCCGAGCTCACGGCCGAGGGCAGACCGAAGGGAGGGCCCGGCTTTGGCTCAACCCGGAGGGGTGTAGCAACCCGAACCGGCGTTTGGGAAGGTCATGCCTGTCTTTTCAAGGCCATACCTCACAAAAAGATACCATCCCGCTATAGCGGGACAAACCCTTTGGACTCTAACTCCCGTGATACGGGATCTTCGACGGTCCCAAAGGACCGGCTTTCTTGAACCGAATGAAAAAGACGCGTCCCATGGACTTTCTTGACTTGGACATCGATTTTGCAGTAGACATCTAATTCAGAGGATAAACAGGTTAATGGTGTGAGTGGGTTGGATTAGAAGTGATAGATTGGAATGAGGGTCACATTCATGAGTGCGGATCTCAACGAACTGAGCAAAAAACTGTGTTACACTTTCAAGAAACCGGAGATTATCATACAGGCGTTCCGACATTCTTCTTATGTGAACGAACAGACCGATTCTAATCTAGGAGATAATGAACGGCTTGAGTTTCTGGGTGATGCGGTGCTTGATCTTGCTATCAGCCATGTTTTGATGGAACTCTTTCAGGATTCCAAGGAAGGAGACCTGTCAAAATACAGGGCCACTGTGGTTAATGAAAGAGGGCTCTATCAAGTGGCCCAAGCGCTGGCATTGGGGGATTACCTCACACTGGGTAAGGGTGAGGAAGTGACGGGTGGGAGAAAAAGACCTTCCATCCTTGCCGACACCATGGAAGCTGTTCTGGGAGCTTTGTACCTGGACGCAGGATTCGAAAAGACAAAAGAGATTATACGGAGATTGTTCTTGCCCTTGCTGGAGGAGATAGAAACGGAGAAAGCTGTCAATGATTATAAGAGTCAGCTCCAAGAGTACACCCAGGAGGTCTACAAAACCCGACCTGAATATGTACTGGTAGGGGAAAGTGGCCCTCCACATGATAAGACCTTTAGGGTGGCCTTGCACCTCCAAGGGAAGACCATGGCTGAGGATGAGGGAAAAAGCAAGAAAGAGGCTGAGCAAAAGGTAGCCAAAAAGGCATTTGAGTGTTTGAAAAGGAAATGAAAAAAAGACCTTTGATTGTCCCCATATTCATTCCCAATCAGGGATGTCCCTATCGATGCATCTATTGCCACCAAGAAAAGATCACATCTCAGTCAATTCAGGAAGTCAATGCGTCAACCATAGCAAGGACTCTCGATCAGGCCGTACAATCAGACCGATTTGATCCTATCAGAAAACCTGAGGTTGCCTTTTACGGGGGGACATTTACGAGATTGACGACGACCCGGATGAAGGAATTATTGGGGGCCGTAAGGCCCTACCTGCAGCAGGGTCTTTTCCAGTCCATTCGATTTTCCACACGTCCTGACTCCGTCCTCAATAAACCACTTGATCTGCTGAAAAATCTGGGGGTCTCCACTGTAGAATTAGGCACCCAGTCAATGGTTGATGAGGTCCTGAAGCATTCCCAGAGAGGACATACCGCCCAAGATACAGTGGAATCCGTTCGATTGCTAAAGGAATTCGGGTTCAAAGTGGGCGTTCAACTCATGCCCGGACTTCCAGGAGACACACAAGAAAGGTTCATGCAGACTGTTGAAAAGGTGATCAGGCTTCGCCCTCACATGGTTCGGCTGTATCCTACGATTGTGCTAAAAGGAACGGCATTGGAAAAATGGTTCCGGGAGAAAAGGTACAATCCTACGCCACTTGCGAAGGCTGTCAAGATCTGCCAGGAGAGCTGTGTCCGCCTGGAAGACAATGGTATCCCTGTAATCAGGATAGGATTGATGTCCTCAAAGACGTTACTAGAAGATAACCAAATTGTGGCAGGCCCTTGGCACAAGGCCTTTGGGTTTCTCGTCCGTTCGGAGATTTATCAACAGAGGATCGAATCCTATCTACCGGAATGGGGGCTGGCTGCCGAAATAAGGTTGAGGGTTCCTCACAGAGAAATTCCTCTTGTGAGGGGATACAAAAACCGGGGGCTTCGTTCAATAGAAGAAAAGACCGGGGCTAAGGTGATAGAGGTCATCGGGGACGACACGGTCCCTTCAGGACAAGTCGT
>CAZCCX010000057.1:0-10980 GCA_964497115.1 uncultured Desulfobacteraceae bacterium | reverse complement strand
CTGGAAGATCAAAATATTCTGCAATGCCCCGGCAAACCCCCAGTAGTTTGCCGTCTCGGGATCGATAGAGCCTGCGATCGTGGGTTCTCTCATGGAATCGTCTCATCATATTCACACCTTCCTTTCGTGTTCGAGAATGATTGTCTCAAGGGCCTCGATGCGCTCTTCCATTCGAGTAATGCCCTGATAGATCTCCTGAGCCCTTCTGGCCTCATCCGCTTCCATATTTTGGCCCTTTTTGGTCTTACCGCCCTTGAGTATCGCTAAGGCGATGAGGAAGATGGGACCACCAAATATTAGTAGTACAGCCACCATTCCAATCATTAGTCCCATGAATTCTTCCATGTCTACGTTGCCTCCGCTCCGGATCAATAGGGCTTGCGATCACGAAATCTGTCTCAGAATCGCCTGATTACACCCGATTCTTCCTTTCGTAATCAAGGATAATGGTCTCAAGGGCCTCGATGCGCTCTTCCATTCGGGAAGACCCCTGGTGGAGTTCTTGAATCATGCGGGTTTCATCCGTGCTCAGCTGTTCTCCGGTCCATTGTCTGATCTTATTTCCATCCTTATCTGTAAATTCCCCGCATAGAATCACGACCAGATCGATGAGGGACCAGATACCGAGTCCGCCAAAGGTCAGAACCATCAGAATGCCGGTCCCGATTTTTCCGACATAGAACCTGTGGGCCCCAAACATGCCAAACAACAGACAAAGAACAAATACCGGCAAGACGAGTTTGTCAGACTTTGCCTCTCTCATGGTCCTCCTTTCAAGCGGGGTTAGGTTAGCGATGCGCCGGTGAGTTCAAATCGATTGTATCGGGCTTTACTCCGTTTGGGCGGCAAAGCCTCATTATATGGAATCGCGTAGCGATATTGTAATTCCGTGAGTATCGGAAGACCGTCAACATAGCAATTTTTCAGCAATCTTTCAAAGTATTTTGTCTGTTTGGTCTATCGGCGTCTTCTGCTTTGCCATCTGCTCAAAAAAGACCCGTCCTACTCTTCTTTCACATCCTTTTTTGCTGAAGAAGCCTTTAGGGCCTCGAGTTCTTTCTGCAGTTCTTCGTCTTTTTCGAGGGAGGCAATGTCTTCTTCAAGCGTTGATTTACGACCGAAGTTCACCAGATCCGCTTCAGCCTCCATTCTCTCAATTCGGTTTTCGAACCTCTCAAACCGGTGCATGGCTTCGGATTGACCTGCTCTACGGATCTCCTCTTCGGCCTGTCTCTTGCGTTGCGCATGAATATGGCGATGGACGAGTGTACGCTGCTTTTCGCGGGCAGCCCCCAGCTTATCCTCCAGTTGGGCTATTTCCTCTTGATACTGGTCCACCAGGGTATGATGCTCTCCAAGTTCTCTCTGAAGGGCCTCCGCTTTCTCCCTGAATCTCCTCTTTTCAACCAGCGCCTCCCGTGCCAGATCGTCTCTTCCTTTACTCACGGCCAAGGCGGCCTTCTCTTCCCAGTAACCAGCACGTGACTCAGCCCCTTCCAGCTCACGCTCAATCTTTTTCCCGGAGGCCATGACCCCGGCACAGGATGCCTTGATCTCCACCAGAGTATCTTCCATTTCACGGATCATCAACTTGAGCATCTTTTCCGGATCTTCGGCCTTATCCAGCATGGCGTTGATATTTGAACTAATAATGTCACTAAACCGTGTAAAGATTCCCATAACCAACCTCCCCTGTTTCTTGCCCTCTCTTTGATTAGGTTCCCAAAAGGGCCTTTTCGGATTCTATACAAACCATCACATTTCTTTGAGTAAATGCCCTTCATGATTCATGCCACTAGCCCTATTTTGAAAAATGTGTGAAACAACAACCACTTATAGGCTTGACAGAAAACCGGGGACATGGTAGAAAAGACCGATAATTAGTAAAAACCGCTAACAGATAACGGGTTTTGCCATGAACCGGAGAGGGAAGAATTCGATTCAAAGAGTGACTACTAAGTCGTCGGTGGCAGTGGATGAAGCCCTGGGTCAGTCAGAGGCCTTCCTGGCTTTTCAGGAGCGCCTCTCTTTGGTGGCTCCCATAGACCGACCTGTGCTTCTTATCGGAGAACGAGGAACAGGAAAGAAGCTCGCCGCTTCTCGCCTTCATTATCTCTCCAAGCGGTGGCAGGGGCCTCTCGTGGCCCTCAATTGCGCGGCCCTCAACCCAACCCTGATTGAGTCCGAGCTCTTCGGGTATGAGAGGGGTGCCTTTACCGGGGCTGAACAGCGCCGGACCGGGAGGTTTGAAGCCGCGGATCAAGGGACCCTTTTCTTGGACGAAATCGGCAATATCCCCCTGGAAGTCCAGGAAAAAATACTCCGTGTCGTGGAATACGGCATATTTGAGCGGGTCGGGAGCTCAGACAGTATTGAAGCGGATGTGAGAATTGTTGCAGCTACCAATGCGGATCTCCTCGCTTTGACACGGGAGGGCAGATTCATGCAAGATCTCCTTGATCGGCTTTCTTTTGAAGTCCTTGTCTTGCCGCCCTTGAGTGAGAGAAAAGGGGATATCCCCCTGCTGATCCATCATTTTGCCGCGAGAATGGCCTATGAGTTAAACCGGGAAGAGACGCCTCAATTCAGCGATGGGGCTATGGCATCATTAGAGGAATATCAGTGGCCCGGAAATGTCCGGGAGCTGAAGAATCTGGTGGAACGAGCCGTTTACCGATCTGAAGACCCCCTGATCACCGAAATTGTCTTTGATCTGTTTCAGCGGTCGCAACGCAAAAGACCTTCACAGTGCAAAGATTCCCCTCCTTCCGGAAGCACAGATTCGCGGGAGCCCGAACTGATGACCCTCCCTTTGAAGGAGGCGGTTCATGAACTGACTATTGCCAGACTGGCGGCAGCCTTGGATGAGGCGAAATACAATCAACGAAAGGCCGCCCAAAGTCTGGGAATGAGCTATCACCAATTCAGGGGCCTTTACCGAAAACACCTTCCTGAGATAGAAAAGAGAAGAGGTGATTAGCCCCCCGCATGCCGGTTGTTTGACTGTCTAAGTGGTCAGTGTTCAGTGTTTCCCGCTTCCGCTCCGCTTCAGACGGGACTTACGCTTTGCTCCAACAGGCTGTTGAGAGGGGAAGTAGTGTCGTGAGACCCGTTGCAAAAACAGTTTGGAAAGAGTTAACATACCCATAGACTCAGACTTCGGCTTTTTACTTTCTAAGGAGAGAATTGAATGAAAAAAATCAGTAGAAGACGATTCATGAGAGAGAGTGTGGTAATGGGAACCGGAATGATCGCGCTGCCTACTCTTCTTGCGTGTGAAACCGGGGCCACGCAACAGGAGATACAGCCCGCAAGCAAGATCGTTACTCACCCGAACGTCGACAATCTCAGGGTTGTAGGTCTTGCCGATTCTTCCATGACCGTGGATCAGATCCCTGCATCTCCGTGGGCGGATCAAGAAAAGGTAGTCGCAAAGGACAGGGTATGGGAAAACATTGACAAACTGGCCTGCGGCCTGGTTGAAACGGGGGACCCCGGTGAAGCGTGGCGTGCGATATTCTTGAAGCCTCCCAAGAAATCCTGGAGCGACACCATTGTTGCCATCAAGACCAATCACATCGCACAGCAACATACGCGTAGTGCCGTCATGTCAAAGATCTGTTATACATTAACCGATATCCTTGGCATAAAGGCGAGCAATATCCATATCTACGATGCCTGCCATGGTGCGAGCCTAAGCAGGGATACGCCTTTTGAAGGACTTCCAGAGGGGTGTCGAATCGAGAATACGTGGGGTGGGAGTACAATCCCGACACCGATTCCAACGCCATGGAAGAATGGCACGGAAAAGGCCAAATGTGTCAAACACCTTGTCAACGGATCCGTTGATATACTCATCAATATCTCCCTGTGCAAGGGACATTCTTCTCAGTTCGGCGGATTCACCATGACCATGAAAAATCATTTTGGGACTTTCACCCCAAGAGAAGCCCACAGTGGCGAATCAAAGGCGGACTATCTCTACGCCATTAATCGGACCCCTGAGATATTGGGTGAGATGGACAAGAAAACCGGCAGAGTCCTTTTCCCACGTCAGCAACTCTGCCTGGTGGATGCCCTTTGGGCCAGTAAGCAAGGTCCCACGGGCAACCCTTCTGCTCAACCAAATCTCCTGGCTATGGGAGTCCTTTCTCCCATTGTGGACTATCAACTGGCAACCAAGTTTCGGGGGGGAAAGATGGGGTGGAAACCTGAAATGATAGGCACCACTAGGATGTTAACCGAATTCGGTTATCAAGAAGAAGACCTCCCAAACGGAGGTGAATTGACAGAGATTTCATGAGGTTTTGCAGGAAAAAGGCTTCCTTGGAGCGTGTTGAAGGGGAGGTTTTATTCTTGACAGAAGCCCTCGCCTGGACTATAGATTAGCGCCACACTATAGTTGTATTATAGCCTAAATCTTAATTGCCAAAGAAAAAAGAGCTTTGATATCGACCGTCGTAAGCTTATAAGGTCCGGCAAATGGGCCGGCAAGTGGGCCGATGACCTGACCCTGGTTTCCCAGTTGGGTTTGACCATGGCGGGGTCGATCCTCCTTTGCTTTGCCATCGGCTATCACTTGGACAAATGGCTCCACACAAAGGGCCTCTTTATCACCCTTTTTATCTTGCTGGGTATTGCGGGTGGGGGTTATACGGTTTACCGTGAGATTATGAAAACCCTGGAGCAAGATGAAAAGAAGAAGACAGAGCATGACCAGCCCAAGAAACGATCTTGAAATAACCCCCAAAAAGATCTGCACCTGGTCAATCACCTATGCCACGGCTATAGCGGTGATATGCCTGCTTTTGCAGCAGACAGCTATTGCCAAAGGCCTGATCATAGGTGCTATTTTCAGTGTGATCAATTTTATTCTTCTGGGGCAGACCCTCCCCATGACCCTATTCAAGTCCAGGGCCAAGGCGGGAATGATCGGGTTCAGCTCTATCCTGGGCAGATACGTCTTGTTGGCCGTTCCTTTGATTATCGGAATGAAATTGCCCTCATTCAATTTTGCGGCGGTGGTGATAGGCATTTTTGCGATTCAGATCACCACGTTGGTCAGTTATTTTCTCATTGGACCCCTTCTAAGGAGGAGAGGTTAGTTTAATAATCAATAATCGACTGTTCATTGCCAACTAAGAATAGCATAGGTTGGCCCCTCTAAAACGGATAGATTTATGGACGAGCTTACAAATATATCTCAAATAACGTATCAGCTATTCGGGTATGACCTTGTCTTTAATGTGGAGACCATCATGATGACCCTGATTGTGATGGGGCTCCTGCTGGTTTTTAGTTTTTTTGCCACACGAAAGATCTACATTATTCCCCATTCCGTTCAAGTCGTCGCTGAATTGCTGGTCAATTTATTTTGGGATCTGACCAAAGATACGCTGGATGAAGAAATGGCGAAGAAATATTTTCCGCTCATTTTCAGTGTCTTTCTCTTTGTGGTGTGCAGCAATTGGTTGGGTATTATTCCAAAGCTGGGCGAGCCGACAAAAGATCTCAATACACCCCTTGGGCTGGGTCTCCTGGGTTTTGTCATCGCCCACTATTCCGGGATCAAGGCCAAAGGCATTGGCGGCTATCTTAAGGAATATTGTGAGCCCATCTTCTTTATGGTGCCACTCAACATCATTGGTGAGTTGGCTAAGGTGGTATCGATCTCTTTTCGTCTCTATGGAAATATCATGGGGGGGGCTATCATTATTTTGGTCGTCTCCAATCTAGTATACAGTTTTGTTCTGCCTCCCGTGTTGGTCATGTTTTTCGGGCTGTTCGTAGGGAGCATTCAGGCCTTTGTGTTTACGATGTTAACCCTTGTATACATTTCTTTGCAGGTTAAATAGACAAATGTTCGAGACAATCGATTATGTCCAGGCTTCGCTGTTTTTTGGTGCTGGAGTCTCTATGGGGTTTGGGGCCGTCGGAGCCGGCTTGGGTGAGGGTTATGCGGCAGGGATGGCTAATGAAGCCTTATCCAGCAGGCCGGAAAAATCAGGTGAAGTCATCAAGAATATGCTCGTAGGTCAGGCCATTGCCGAGTCTGCGGCCATATTTGCCCTTGTGATCGCCATGCTCCTCCTTTTCTCCGACACCTCAGGGCAGCCTTTATTGAAGGCCTGGGCATTCCTCGGCGCGGGCTTGGCCATGGGGCTTTCTGCCATCGGATCCGGTGTCGGAGCAGGGCTTCCCGCAGGGAATGCCTGCATCGGCATTGTCCGCCAGCCTGCCAGCAGCAACAAGATCCTCACGACCATGCTCATCGGGTCGGCAGTCTGCCAGACCCCAGCGATTTTCGGGATGGTCATCGCGTTTCTGCTGCTCTTCCTTGATTTGAGTGCAATCCCCCTACACCCTGGCTGGGCTGCCGTGCTGGGAGCCGGTCTTTCAACCGGTCTTTCCGCCATAGGCCCGGCAACCGGGGAAGGGTTCGCGACCATGGAGGCCGTATCCGGCGTCGCGCGTCACCATGAAACCAATTCCGCGACCAACCGTATGATGCTCGTGGGACTTGGTGTGACGGAGTCAACGGCCGTTTACGGCTTTTTGATCAGTCTGATGCTTCTTTTCTACGGGTTTGAAGAAAGTCATACCCTGACCGCCTCAATGAGACTTTTGGGTGCCGGCGTCTGCATGGGATTTGGGGGAATCGGTCCCGGCTTGGGGGAAGGGCTTACCGCAGCTTCGGCTCTCCGTTGGATTGCGAGGAAGCCTGAGGACACGGGGACATTGAGTAAAACCATGTTGGTTGGAATGGCGGTTGCCGAATCGACAGGGATCTATGCCCTGATTATAGCACTGCTGCTTATTGTAGTGATCTGAGAGAGTTAATTTGAAATTCGAAGGATATATTTAGGAGGAAAATATTATGGAGATTGGTGGAGCTGATTTTATCAGAGGACTTGCTTTATTGGGTGCCGGACTGGCCATGGGTTTAGGGGCCATCGGACCTGGCGTTGGTGAAGGTTTTGCCGCAGGCAAGGCTTGCGAAGCCATCGGCAGGAAACCCGAGGAAGCCGGATTATTGACAAGGACGATGTTGGTGGGGCAGGCTGTTTCCGAGTCCACAGGGATCTATGCTCTCGTTATCGCACTGCTACTGCTCTATGTGGTCTAATTTGTTTTAGAAGGTGTTGAGGCATGATTAGCATTAATGCGACCCTGGTGGTCCAAGTCATTCTCTTTCTTATTACCGTCTTTTTCTTGAATCGTCTCATGATTCGTCCCATTTTGAAGGTGGTTCAGAATAGATCTCAGATCTTTCGAGAGACCAAGGATACAATCCTGTCCCTTGAATCCGAGACTGAGGACCTTAAAAGGCGTTTTTCTCAACTCCAAAAAGATGCCAGAAAGAACGCATTTTCGGAGAGTGATCAACTGAAAAAGGCAGGGAGCACCCAAGCTGGTGAATATCTGGATCAATCCAGGGGTGAGGCGGCATCCATCAGGGCTGATGGTGAGGCCAAGGCTGAGGCGGAAAAAGAAAAGGAAAGACCTCTTCTGAAAGACCAGGCTGCAGGATTATCCGGTGAGATTGTTGAAAAGCTTATTGAGAGGAGGATTTAGCCGTGAAACCGATCTGTAAAGCAAACCTCCTTTTTTTGGCGAGCCTGACCTTTCTCTTGCTCTTTACCTTCGACGCCTTTGCGTTGGAAGAGGCGTCGGCCGGACGAAAAGTCTGGGACAATATCATGCTCTTTGTCAATTTCGGGATACTGGTCTTTCTGTTTATAAAATACGGCAAGAAACCCCTGATGAATTTTCTTCGGTCTGAGCGGGAGAGTGTTGAAAAACGGCTCAATGAACTGACGGATAAAAAACAAGGGGTTCAATCGCAGAGGGATGCCGAGGCTGAGCAGATAAAGGATATTGACCGAATCATTGAGGAAATCCGCAGCAATATCCTTGAAATGGGCGAGAGAGAAAAGGAAAAGATCATTCGGCAGGGGAAGTCGCTGGCGGAAAAGATGATTCGGGACGCCGAGACCTATTCCGAAAACAGAATCGTCGCTGCTCGGCAGGAGCTTTCAGAAGAGATGGTCGACATGGCTTTGTCCATGGCCAAAGAAAAACTCTTAAAAAACATGACCGACAAAGACAACGACAATCTGATCGACCAGTTCATTACAAGTCTCCAGGCGACCAAACCATCTGTTGGTTAAATCATCGGCAAAGCACGTCCTTTGTCACGATATTATCAAATATAAAAACAGGAGCAAGAAACATGTTCTTGCTCCTGTTTTTATGACAATCCTTTTCCCTAATTTCTCAAGCGCTCCACTTCCCCAAACACACAAATAATGTCCGTACCTATTACGACGGCTCAATGCCTTTAGTGTTCAAAGACCAGACTATTCCCGATGATTTTGCCATAAATATTGATATGTTACCCTACATGAAGGAGTATAAGGCTGAAGTGGATTTGCCTAGTAGTCTCTTGTTTCGTGGGAGAAAGAATAGGAAACTCCCCCTTTATGTCAAGTAGAAAGCTGTGTCTTTCGATGGTGCTCTCTTTTGGGGTGGAGATGAAATTGTCCCGAGTCAAGTGAGGGCTACATTCTGAGTCCCCGATCTCCATGATCCCACTTTCTCTTGAATGACGTCCATCCCTATGATAGAAAAACAGACCTATACCTTGAAAATTCTTGCGTAATTTTCGAATCTTGGTGGTGTCCGTTGTCTGTGTTCAGTTGTATCACTTCTTTCGGAGAGTTACGAAAGAGATGATTTTGAAGTAAAACTCTAAGCAATTCAAGGACGTGTATGACTGTAGAAGTTCGTGATATGCCCTCCGTAAGGACCACTTCGAATACGGATATCATCGATATTACTCCCCAGGTACAGGAGGAAATTCAGAGATCGGCAATCCGCAACGGCCATGCCACCCTCTTTGTCCCCGGCTCCACGGGTGCCCTGACCACCATAGAATATGAGAGGGGTGTGATCAATGATCTCAGGGAGGCGATTGAAAGAATCGCCCCGAAGGACCTCTATTACGAGCATGATGAGCGGTGGGGAGACGGGAACGGCTACTCCCATGTCCGGGCTGCCCTGTTGGGACCGTCATTGCATATCCCCGTCATAGATGGTAGACTCACGCTGGGGACATGGCAGCAGATTGTTCTCTTGGACTTCGATAACAGGCCAAGGAAACGCAAGATTGTCATGCAGATTGTGGGAGAGTAATTATTGGAAAAGGGTTTAGCCAAAGAGACCGGTCAGGCGCAGAAGAGACTCACTTTTCCTGATAATCAGTTGGTTGGGACGTTGTGCGGAGGGCATAACGCCCATCTGCACGTCCTGGAAAGGAGGATCGGCCTTTCTGTCCATGTAAGAGGGAATCACATCACCCTTCAGGGTGGAGATTGGGAGATAGATCTGGCTGAAAAGGTCCTCACCCAGCTCTATGAGCTCATAAAGGGCGATTATCCCGTATATGACAATGATGTGGAATACGCCGTCAGCATTTTGAGCAGCGATATCTCGGCGGACTTAAGCAAGATTTTTCAGGATAAAGTCTATGTCTCTGCCCACAAAAAGGTAATCACCCCCAAGAGTAAGAACCAAAAAGCGTATATTGACAGCATAAGGCAATTCGATATTGTCTTTGGGATCGGCCCGGCAGGTACGGGAAAGACTTATCTGGCCATGGCCATGGCCGTCGCTTCTCTGGTCAAGAAGGAGGTCAACCGGGTCGTCCTTGTCAGACCGGCGGTTGAAGCGGGAGAACGCCTCGGGTTTCTGCCCGGCGATCTGTACGAGAAGGTCAATCCGTATCTTCGACCCTTATACGACGCCCTGCATGACATGATGGATTTTGAAGGCGCCTCTCGTCTTATTCAGAAGGGCGTCATAGAAGTCGCCCCTTTGGCCTTCATGAGGGGCAGGACACTGAACGATGCCTTTGTGATTTTGGATGAGGCCCAGAACGCCACTCCTGACCAGATGAAGATGTTCTTGACCAGGCTCGGTTTCAGTTCCAAAGCCGTCATTACAGGGGATGTGACTCAAACTGATTTGCCCCAGGGAAAGACGTCCGGTCTGATCGAGGCAAGAGACCTGCTCACAGGAATCAAAGGCATCAAATTTGTCAATTTTTCCAGAGAGGATGTAATCAGACATCCCCTGGTGCAGAAGATTATTGAGGCCTACGAGAAAATGAGTTAAGACTTGGCGTCCATATGGGCAAAGACCTTAAGCAAAAGAAAAGATGCCGGACAAACTCAAAATAAATCCCTTTGCGAAGGTACGCTCCCCTGTCAAGGCAGAGGTGGAATCTCCTTTCACGGGCAAGAAATCCGTCTTCCTTGGCGACTTTTTTCGGCCTGAGAGACTTAGATGGCCGATCCTCGTGATCCTGAGTCTGGTCATCTCAGTCACCCTTTTCCCTCATATTCTGAGCAAGCCTGAAACGTATAATTTAGGAGAGGTGGCCCAGCAAGACATCAAGGCTTCCAGGGATTTTCTTATTGAAAACATTGAATTGACTGAAGAGAATAGGGAGAAGGCCGTCAAGGAAGAGCTCTCCGTATACGATTTTGATAGTGCCGCTTCAAATCTTGTACCTCGAATAAAGGAAGCATTCAGTTTTGTCCGGGAAAACTTGGATTACCCGATGGAGCCGGACGAACTAGGACTGGTTGATTCTGTGATTCGTGAAAGAGCGGTTGAAGAACTGTTGGAAGACGGACGTACGGAAGAGCGATTTTTTGCAGTCCTTGAGATACCAGCCGAAGAGGCGCTATTCGAGCAACTCGCGTATCATTTCTTTCCCTCACAAGTGGAAGAGGCCGTTATTGGATTGACGACTTCGGTTCTACGTAAAGGCGTGGTGGGAAACCGATCCATGCTCATGAGTCAGGTTGGAAAGGGAGGGATTGTTCTCCATGAAATATATACCCAAGAAGAGACTACGGTATCCGATCTGAGCCGATTCTACGATCTGGCTGGAGCTGCTGATTTTATCAAAGC
>CAZCCX010000056.1:0-11021 GCA_964497115.1 uncultured Desulfobacteraceae bacterium | reverse complement strand
TCTGGGTGGAGTCCCAGGGTTAGAAGGAGAAAAGGAGGACGGGTAGCAGCATGATGCAGGATGGGCCCTGTCTTACGAGATTCTGAATCGAGGCTTGACAGCCCAATTCGGCCATGTTATATGCGAACTTTAATTGCCAAATCGAATAGTTTTTGAAGACTATTCTAATTTCGGGTACCGACTGTGAAGAGGCCACTTTCTCCGTTCAAAATTTGCAGTATCTTTTTGCTTGCCCTGCTAGTCTTTATTGGGTGGAGCCAGATTCCTCTTTATCTGCACCTGGAAGCGGAAAAAGATAATCCTGCCCATAACCCGCAAACCTGTCCCCAATGCAAACAATTAAAAAGCATCGCTTCCGTCCTTTTCAAGTCCACTTTCGTAGCGAACGCTTTTGCCCTCAAAGACTATGGCACGCCCATTCTTTATACGGCCCCGGTACTGCAAAGTAACCGGGCTCACCACACCATAAGCCGCGCTCCTCCTGTCGCTTAATCCCCTTAACCAACCCCAACAACCGTTTGACGTGTTCGATCCGTTTTAAAACGTTCCCATAAGTGATCGGGAGTTCCAGACACGTCTTATGGAGCACACCAAGATTTTGACACAGGAGGACGACGCATGCGTCATACCAATTTGGTTTACACAACCCTGCTAGGGGTTCTTTTGTGGGTTTTCTTGCTGCCGGACACAGGAATGGCTGCTCAGGGAAATGAAGAATCCCAGGATACCGCACCCGTTAATGCACTTTGGGAAGAGGTCAAACGCCTGCAACAGGAAATGGAGAAACAGAAAAAAGAAAGCGAAACCAGGATCAAGGCCCTGGAAGAGAAAGTCCAACACCTCCAACAGCGTCTCGCAGAGGGGACCCCGCTGGATGACCTCGGCACCTTTGTCGATGATTCGGACCTTGAAGATGAAGAGGGAGGTCTCGATGCCCTGCTCGGAGATCTGACCGGCGGCGAAGACGATACGGATCTCACCGGGGCTACGCCCATTTCCGCCCCTTCGGGCAATATCTTTCAGAGCATGAATCCCAATATCAGCATACTTGGCGATTTCTTAGGGCATTATACGAGTGAGGAAGGAGGTGAACCCGACGATCAATTCCTCTTCCGGGAAGTTGAACTCGGGTTTTCTGCGGCTGTCGACCCTTATGCCCGTGCCGACTTCTTCATCGGTCTGGGCCAGGAAGAGGACGGGGAATGGGAGGTGGGCCTCGAAGAGGGCTATGTCACCTTCCTGAGCGTCCCTTGGGGTCTCCAACCCAGGTTGGGTCGCTTTAAATCGACTTTCGGCAAGGCCAATCCCGTGCACGCCCATGCCCTGCCCTGGGTGGAATACCCGCTCGTGATTCAAAACTACTTTGGCGATGAGGGGCTCGCCGGAGACGGCGTAGGCGTCAATTGGCTCATAGCCAATCCCTGGGATAAGTTTATTGAATTCACCTATGAAGCGATCAATAACGACAATGAGATGTTTGCAGGCCAAGAATCGGACGATCTGCTCCATGTGCTTCATCTGAAAAACTTCTTTGATCTCTCCCATGCGTCCACCCTTGAGCTGGGCTTGAGCTATGCCACCGCGCCCAACGACGATGGCCGAAGCGGAAACCGAACGGACGTTGCCGGCGTGGATTTAACCTTCCGATGGCGCCCGGCGCGGTCAGGCCTATATAAATCCTTTTTGTGGCAAACCGAATACATGGCAGCCAGCGCGGAGCTGCCTTGGGGCGAAATCGACTCTTGGGGCCTCTACAGTGCCCTCTCCTATCAATTCGCCCGGCGCTGGACCGTGGGCACACGCTTCGATTATTCTGAAATGCCCTATGACTCGGACCTGGAGGAAGAGGCCTATTCAGGCTTTCTCACCTTTATGCAGAGCGAATTTCTCTACTGGCGTCTGGCCTACAGACATACGGAGCGAAATTTCATCACCCTGATCGATGAAAAGGATGCGGACGAAATCTTTCTGCAGATGAACTTCGGCCTCGGCCCTCATCGTGCCCATAGGTATTAGGAACCCTACTTTGAAGTCCACGGAGGAATAACCATGACGAGCATTGAACGAATTCTTATGTCTCTGCTGGTGACCATTGCCTTTACGCTCTTTGCTTACCCCGCAGCGGCTGCTGAAAAAATCAACATCGTGACCACCACTACGGATTTGGCCTCTATTTCCCGATATGTGGGGGGGGACAAGGTGGATGTCACGTCCCTGGCCACCGGCCAGGAGGACCCTCACCACATTGCCGCCAAGCCGACCTACATGATCGCCGTGCGCAAGGCGGATCTGTGGATCCGAACCGGAATGGAATTGGAGATCGGGTATGAACCCCTCATCCTCGACGGTTCACGAAACCAGAAGATCCGTCTCGGTTCTGAAGGTCATCTCGATACCTCTTCGGGCGTACTCCGCCTGGAAGTACCCACGCAAAAGATCGACCGATCCATGGGCGATATTCACCCACAAGGCAATCCCCACTATATGCTGGACCCCCTCAATGGACGCATCGTAGCCAAGACCATTGCCAAGCACCTGGCCAGGCTCGCCCCTGAGCATACCGCCTACTTCACGGAAAGGCTTAAGGCCTTCCGAAAAGAGCTGGACGAGCGCATGTTCGGCAAGGAGCTGGTCGGCAGGATTGGTGGAAGCAAACTCTGGGAGCACCAGCTCAAGGGCCGCCTTGAAAACGCCCTTGGCCAGGAAATGGATGCCCTCGGCGGCTGGTACGGCAAGATGAGTCCTCTCTCCGGCATGAAGATGATTACTTATCATCGAAACTGGTCCTATTTCGTCCACCGTTTCGGGTTGAATGCGACCATGCAGTTGGAGCCCAAGCCGGGCATTCCGCCGAGCCCGGGGCGGCTTACAGAGGTCATTCAGCATGTAAAGACCAAGAAGATCAAGCTCTTGATCATGGCCAACTATTTTTCCAGACAGGCCTGCGATCTTGTTGCCAAGCAGACCGGCATCACCGTGGTGGAGCTGCCCATGTTTCCGGGGGCTATGACCGAAGCAACGGATTATCTCACTCTCTTTGATACCCTGGTCGGCAAGGTCGTGGACGCCTATGAGAAAAGAGGAGAATAATCATGGACCAACTCATTAACTCCATTCCCGTTCTGATCGTGCCCTTTTTCGCGTGCCTCGTGATCGCCGGTCTGCACTGCTATATGGGGCTTCACGTGCTCAGGAGGGGTGTGATCTTTGTGGATCTCGCCCTTGCCCAGTGTGCGGCCCTGGGTGCGGCAGTGGCCCTTTTGCTGCTGCCCGTTTTCTGGCCGGAGACCCTTGAATCCCACAAGGCCGAAGCACTGAGCATAGCGGCTGAAGAGTCTTTGGCCATGGAGTTCGCCCTCGAAGATGACGAACCTCTCTTGGGTTCCCTAGGTATCCCAGGGACCGTGGGGGTCCACACAGATCATGCGGGGGATGGAAATGACCGCAATCGTGATCAATACCGAAAACAGAACCGTGCCCATGCCCACAACCACCCAGGATATAATCATAAAAGTGTCGAGCCTACTGCAGTGGAGCATGAGGGTCACGATCATGAGGCACTGGATAGACGATTCTCCTATATTATGTCCCTCTTCTTTGCCCTGTTGGGTGCTACGTTGCTCTCTTTTGGAAGATTCCAGAATGAGCAGGTCCCTCATGAGGCCATCATCGGGATTATTTTCGTGGTTTGCGCCGCCCTCAGCGTGCTCATTTTGAGCAAGGCCCCCCACGGGCACGACAAGATGGAGGCCATGCTCATCGGCAGCATCCTGTTCGTGAGCTCGTCGCAGGTGATCAACATGTTGGGGCTATACCTGATCCTCGGCGTGGTCCATTTCATTTTCCGTCATCAGTTTATCACCATCTCCGAAAACGTGGCCGCGGCGGAGACGGCCGGAAGTCGCGTCAAGCTCTGGGATTGTCTCTTTTTCGCCACCTTTGCCCTCATGGTCACCCAATCGGTGGGTATTGCGGGCGTGTATGTGGTCTTCAGCTATCTGATCATCCCGGCTGCTTGCGGTAAACTCTTTGGGAAATCCTTCGGATCTCAACTCGTTATCGCATGGGGCGTAGCCATCTCGACCACCGTTGCCGGATTGTTCGTATCCGCAGTCTGGGACATGCCTACGGGGTCCTCTTTGGTCAGTTGTTTCGGCGGCGTGTTGGTGCTTTGTATTCTACTCCGATGGCCTATAATAAGAAAAGCGACGCCCGATACCGCATAGACACAGGACACAGGTAACTTGACTTCCATGAAAAACCCACCATTCTATTAAAAAAGGGGGCGTTTTCATTACCCCTCTCTGTCAGTGGTTTGGATCAAACAAAGCGGAGAGCCTGTGGGCTTTCCACTAGACAACAACATGGTCTTTATCGGAGGATAACATGGTGATAGGCCTTGTTTTCGGCGTCGAGATGGGGAGTGTGCCTCCGCTTCTGGCCGGGGAGACCGGCACCGAAACCAGGGTGGGATAGACTATGAGGCTTCCCTTAACAAGTTGTGCAACACAGACATCTCTACCTGGGAGACCAGAGTACCATCCTCGGCTTTTTCCCCAATTGATCGGCTAATTCGTCAAGCCTCCCCCATTGGATGACATTTGCCATACAATGCTTGACACAGGCAGGCTCCAAACCCTTTTCTGTTCTGTGTCTGCAGAGTATGCACAGTTCAGTGGGAAATGGAAGAAATGTAAGATAGGCCTTGTCCCCCGGTAGTTTTTGTACCTGTTCGATAACAGCCATTCCTGACATTCCGGCTTCCCAACCATTCTCCTGGCAACACGCGACCTGACATGTAAAGCAGCCGGTACAGTATTCATAGTCGATTAATAGACCGTATTCAGGGTTCTTCGCCATCTTATTTCACCTCCCCGCCAACTTTGTAGATCCTGCACATGGAATGCTTTATTGGCGCTCCAAGTCCATCCTTGCCCTGAGCACCCATGGGAAGAAGCTGATTGATGTTAACCTCCCAAGCGCCGTAAAGGCTGGGTTCCGCCCCCTCCCTTTCAGGAAACCACCACCCATGTGCGGCCATGATCATCCATGGGGGAACAACAAGGGTGACCTTGGCCTTGAGTTTGGCCCGTCCCATCCAGTTTTCGATCCATACCCATTCCCCGTTTCCGATGCCGTATTGATTGGCCGTATCCGGGTGAATCTCCACGATCGGGTCCGGATCTATGGCCCTCAGCCAGGGAATGCTACGGTGCTCCGTATGAAAATAGGCAGGGGACCGTCGACCGGTGGAGAGAATCAAGGGATAGTCCTTCGCAAGGTCCGGACGGCTTAAGGGTGTGAAAGGGGGTTCTTCATGAAAAGGTAAAGGCTCCAGACCCCAGTCCTCTCTTAAAGTGGAATAAAGCTCATATCGGCCGGTGGGTGTCCTGAAACCGGGTCTTCCATCCTCTCTAAGAAGGCCCTTTTCGTGGCGAAGATATGGATGACTCGGATGCCCTTCAGGCGGAAAGACCCAACCCTTCTCCTGCAGCTCCTTGAATGTCAGGCCAGAGGGTTTGATGATTTGATCAAAAAGTTCATATATATTTTCCCATTCAAAATCAGGATCAAACCTTTTGGCCAGCTCAAAATTGATTTCCACATCCGGTTTGCACTCATCCACGGTCAATACCTTGTTGATGGACTGCAGCGGAACCCACCAGGACCGTATTCCATCTTTTTCCAGAAATGTTGCAGCGGGCAGGACTACATCTGCATACTGGGTAGAAGGGGTGTGAAAAAGATCCACAGACACGATAAAATCAAGTCTCTTAAAGGCGTCTTTCCATTTCTTAGGATCCAGGCCAAGACCTGCCATGGGATTACAGGCCTGCATCCACATACCCTTAATAGGATATGGCTTTCCCGTAAAGATCTGATCCAGGGTGACATCGGTTTGTGCTCTCCAGATAAATCTATTTAAAGGCCCGTAACGATCCGCTCCGATACGGGTTTCATCCTGCTCTTTGGTTTTGAGTTTTATGATCCCTTTGGAACCGGGCAGGGCATAGGCCACAGCATCGAAGGCAAAGCGGGCGAAAACATTTCCACCGGGTACGTCCAGGTTTCCAGTGAGCGCCCATAAAGCGGCGATAGCCTGGCAGAGGGGCGTAATGTTGGGCGTCATATCGATGGGGACACCCCAATGGATGGAAGCCGGTTTGCTCTTGGCATAAAATCGGGCGGCTCTTGCAATCTCTTCTTCATCGCAGCCTGTGATGTGGGCTACTTTGTCCAAAGAGTATTCATTGACTTTTTGGAAAAAAGCGTCCCACACGGGACTGCAGGAGACTTTCTTCCCGTCCGTAAGCACCACCTCAAAGGACCCCGATAGCGCAGGATGTGCATCCTTGCTTTTGAGTTTCACACGTCGGGAGTCCCAGACAACAGCCTGCTTTCCTTTTTCATCCCATACGACGAAATGATCTTTTGAACCTTGTTCAATGATGTCGCTTTCTCTTAGCAGCTTTCTGGTATCTTCTCTAATCAGATGCGCGGCATCGGTCCATTTTTCCAGAAAATCCCGGTCGTATAACTTCTCATTGAGAATTACGTTCAGAAAACCCATGGCCAGCGCTGAATCGGTTCCGGGTCTCAACCTGAGCCAGTGTTTAGATCTCGATGCGAACCAGGAAAGGCGCGGATCAATCGCGATGATCTTTGTCCCCTTCTTCATGAGATCGATGATCCAATGGCCGAAAAGATTGTCAGGGCATGTGGCGGGAATGTTGTACCCCCAAACGATCATGCATTCCGGAACCTTGAACCGAGGATCGTCATAACGTTTGGGAAGCCATTGACCGGCATCAAACACACAGTAATCTCCCTGCACTGTATCCAAGGCCGCTATTCTGGGGCTGTAGCAGGCAATGCCGCTTAAGGCAAACATCACATTGGGACTTCCATAGGCATAGGCCAGCATGCATATCCAGGCGCTTATATCCCTTCCCGTACCCATGGAGAAGATCATACTTTCAGGCCCGTATTCATCCCGAATGGCTTTCATTCTTGTTTCAATAAGATCAAAGGCCTCATCCCAGGAGATCTCTTCCCATTTATCCTCCCCCCGCTCTCCCACCCTCTTTATGGGGCGCCGAAGGCGCTTGGGGTTCTCCATGTATTGGGTCATGGCAAGGGCCCTGGCACAGAGACGCCCCTGGTTCCAAGGATGGTCAGGATCTCCTTCCAGTTTGACCAGTTTGTTGTCTTTTATATGCGCCAGTACGCCACAACCCCCGTGGCAACCAGGGCCGGCAGACCAGGTTGTTGTTCGCACGATCTCGACACCATCATTTTTCATCTCTATCATACCCCTTCAATTCTATTTGTAATGACAAAAGAGATCCACTTCGTATGGTGGCCCGGGACTGTCCCCTCGGTGAAACCACAGGAAAGGAACGAAAACTGAAAGAAGCTTATCAAATACGATACGGAAATGTCTACAATTTGATCATTTGAGTCGGCTGCCGTCCTCATTCCCCTTTCGAAGCATTCCAAATTGGCCGTTGCAGAGGCCTCTTTTGTTCTGGTTTCAATGTCCGTGCCCAGGGCGGCCTCTGATATGGGGATGTCCCCGGCAGTGACCCGGGCTCCCAGGATCACTATATTGACGCTCAAGATGAAAGCATGTCACCCCGATGTTTTAAAGGGACAGAGGCTTTTCTGATGCGACTGAAGTGGATACGCGTCAGATCAATCTGACCCGGTTTGCCCCCTTCTTCCCGGAAAAGCGAGACTTCTTTCTAAAGGATTCTGATATTTTTAAATTCGGCAGGATTGGTGGCCGTTTTTCCTCCCAGGTATCGCTGGTGGATGGTGAGAGTGGGCGGCCGTATTTCTCACGAAAGATCGGGTTGAGTCCAGACAGTGAATCCGTGGACCTCGATTATGGGGGAAAACTCAGCGGTCGCATCGGCCAATGGGATTTTGGCGCGCAGTATATCAGACAGGCTCCATATAGACTTCTCCTTATCTCCGATGATAAACTGGAAGGCGGATTGCAGAGTTCGGGGCTAAAAATTCGTGTATTGGAAATTAAGAACCACAATAAAGACGAGTTCAAAGCACAATATGTATATTCCAAAGAGAGGCTTACGGAAGACTTTCCGATATTGTACTGAAAATAGCCTACACTTCCAGGTTCTGAAAAAACTGTTCCTGGACATTTTTGTTGGGCCGACAATAAGTAAAGCGTTTCTTTGCCTTTATGGGTATTGGGATGGATCTGAAGCCAGAGTACGGGTAAACTTCAGTTTGCTGATTTTCCAGATCCCGCTTTCCTTTCGATATTCACACTCGTTTTTTCCCTGAACCCACTGTATTTCCGGTTTGGAGAAAAAAATGTATATGAGCCAAGTGCCTTTTGCAGTGTTTCCATCAACTATGATATCCGGTTCAATCGCCATGTGTGAATCGAATCTTTTGCTCCCCCTTTTCTCTGCAAGCATGCCCAAATATATTTCGGCCATCTCCTTTCTGCCCTTCTTCACACCGAAATTTCGGATTTCCGACGTTGCATCTTCTGTGAAAAGATCAAGCACCTCTTCATATCGGAGGTGGTCCATTAAATCAATGTAATGTTGGTGTAACTTCTTGATCTCTTCCACATCTTCTAGGGCCTGTACTCTCTTTTCCAATTCCTCCAATGACATGTGAATCCTCCGTGCGGCAGTGAGGTCCGGTGTATCCGGATCGGTTGAAACGGCAACGGTTACCTCTTGTGAGGCCTTCGTTTGCGATGAAGCATTCGTCGTGACAAGAAGACTTGCACTCAGAATGAAGGCCACCATACTGGCAAAACAGACAGATATAGTCCTCTTGCTTTCCATAATATCATTCTTTTTCAGTGATTTCATTTTAAATTCAAATGGTTATACCTGTTGCCCCCCCATAAGTGTTCCGAAATTTGTTTTGCCCGTGGAAATCTATTTTGTGGAAAACCGTGGGGCGCCCGGCAAGGCGTCTGACAACGGTGGTTTTACCGGTCTACTATCTGGAACGTCAGGGGTGACCGGCAATAACAGATGAGATGGATACTTTGTATCATGGTATATGGAAATTCTGTTATTCTCCTGTAATAGAGGCGTCTCGACGTAGCGCGAAGAACTATCCAAAGTGGAGTACAATGCATCGTCGCTGGCAATTTTCAGCCAGATACAGCACCCCTTTCTGAAAGTCTTGAAAATAGGCTGCAGTTCAATCTGAAACTCGTAGACTGTATCCGGTTTCAACTCTTGGGGATTCTGAAAGGGATGCCACGGTGACCCCGGCCGGGACTTCCTCTCATCAATCTCTCTGAACTTGGCTTTGAGTGAACCCCAACTCCAGAGCTGGACCTCTCTGGGTGTCCAGGGGTCGTTGGCTTCAGGTTTGATCTCAGGGTCGCCGGTTGCCGGATTGATAGGAACACCATCCGGGACCATCTCACCCACTTTCACGAAGAAAGACAAATCGCTGGTAACCTTTTCCGTTGTCGAGGCATACAGTGTGAAGCTTGCCGGCCCCCATACTCTGAGGTCTTCTTCTAAAGGTGATGATAGGTAAGCGACATAGTGCGGCCGGGTAGGTGTCGGGGAGTCAATACCGTAGGAGGTCATCAGAGTGGTATTCAAGCTGATGTTGTAAAAGGTGTCCGCTTCTTCATTCGCCCGAGGAATCTCGGGGCTGAGGAGCCCGCAGGTATCTTTCGCGGTTCTTCTTCGGTGAAGATAAGACTTTTCCCAGCGGGTACGCGTCAATGGGTATTCATCCTCATACCGCCACTTCCCCGTGCCGTTGTCATAAATAGCGACTTCCGGCTCCTCCATAATACCGGTGTCAGTCTCTTTCAACCAGTAATCCAGCCACCTCAGCATATACTGGTTAAACGCCGTCGTCTCAAAAATCCATGGCTGGTAGTTTTCGTTGGTCCATGGGATGATGACCAGTTTTTTCGGTGATTTGATATCCTCATAGGACCTCAAATGATATACGGTGTGCAGCCGATTGGGCGTGTTCATGATGTTCAGCACCGGGGCTTTTATCTGGTCTATCCGTGTCCAGCTACCCCCGTGCTCCCACCAGAATGGTCCATCCTCGGGATGGGCCAGGATTTCCGAAATAATGTTCATGGGCGGTTCTTTGCCGGGAATGGGTCCCGGCCAGATCGCCGCCTGGGTCAATCCCGACACCAAACTAAGGACGAATGGCTTGCGCAGGACACCTCCGGGATAGCAGAGGCCCCGGTAGTTGTCTGTTGTCGCCAGTAATGCCAGGGCTTTGAGATGGGGCGGATTCAGCGGGGCGGTCAGCCATCCCATGACACCATATCCGGAAGCACCCATCATGCCGACATTGCCATTACACCACTGTTGCCCGGCAATCCATTCCACCAGGTCGTAGCCGTCTTGTGCGGCTCTCGAACCATGAAATTCGAATCTCCCCTCGTTGAAACCACTGCCCCTTTCGGCGGCCTGCACACATACATAACCATTAGGGCAGTAGAAGGCCGGCTTGGCGCTCTCAAAGAAGCGCTCTTTCTGGAAGGGAGAATAGGCAAGTATTGCGGGCCATGGCCCTTTTCCATGCGTCGGCTTATAGACATCAACCGCAATCTTGACGCCGTCCCGCATTGTGGAGTGAACGTTTTTCTCAAGGGAAATATCTTCAGGTGTGGGATTAGGATAGACAATATCGAATCCCGTTTTTTCCATGATTTTTCTCCTATCCCGGTGTCTTGTTCAGCGTATTCGATTACGCCTGTCTTTGTCAATCAGCGACCTGTTCAGGAGTAAAAAGCCGGGTCCAGAGGGCTCGGCTTTAGCTCAACCCAGAGGAGTGAAGTGTACCGAATGAAGACGTAAGGAGGTCATGCCTGTCTTCGAAAGACCATATCTCAGAAGAAATTCCACCGAACATCGTAGCGAGCCAATATTTGGGGTTTACGATGATGGGCCCTTGGGAATCTGCTTTGAGTTCTTTAAAACCCAAATGTTGGGTCGCAGGCTACCAAGCCAATAGATATGGCCTTGAGAAGATAG
>CAZCCX010000055.1:0-11098 GCA_964497115.1 uncultured Desulfobacteraceae bacterium | reverse complement strand
TTACAATTCCAAAACGGACTTTTGCCTCTAACTCCCTGAAAAATGGAAATACGTACCACACATCCGCGTGAATAGAGGATCGATCTGTGAGGAGCTGGCCACCTAATCGTTCCTTCTCATCATCATAGTCCATATAGACATAATCGATACCGGCCCTGAGCCCCCGAATGATGCCCGCCTTTCCAAAATCATAAAATGCACGCACCATCAATGACTTACAGCCCGCAAGCCAGTTATACTGAGCCATGGAACGGGTATAGCCACCAGTGGGAAAACCACGCCATGGTGCAATGAAATCCGCGTCATCAGATATTCTTGAGTAACCGGCATGTAGACTTCCTGCCCCTCTTCTTAGTACAAACCGTGCCGCATAAAGCTCTCCGTCGACACTATTCGGATCATTGTACCCCCTGGCCAACCCTGTCCCATCAACCAGTGTTCCGGTTAATGCCGCGCCGCCTACATCGCCGGCCCCCTCATCAAACTGCCGCATATATCTCAGCCCGGGAGTCAGACGCCAGTCTCCTGCCAGTGCTATTTCGTAATTGGCCTCTCCCATCAGGGAATAAAAGAGGTCAGGGACTCCTGTGTACCAAACATCCAGTTTCACGTTATCGATTGATCTGTTCGTGACACCCGCCACGATCAGATTATTGTCCACATCCTTGCCCGCTGCTTTAAGATTGTCATAGGTCAGACCTCTATGGGAAGCAGAGTCATCTTGGTTATTCCAGTTGCTGAGATTAGAAGTCTGAGAACCGATTCCAATAGTCCTCTTTTTGCCGTCTTTATACGTAATAACATCATGATATCGGGTGTGGTCACGCAATTTCTGGGCAGTGAAAAAAGCAACTGAAATGTTGTTACCAGGAAGATCATTGCTTAGTACTGTGACGCCTTCAAAGGTATTGGGTATCATTTTGGTGTCATTTGATCCGGCAAGAAAGCCTTCAAAAGTCTGCCGGCCGATCTTGATGTCTGTTTCTTGAACATGATACTGCAGATAGGCTTGAGCCAAAACCGACATTCCCCAGTCCCCATCTCCCACACTCTTATACCTGGAGAAAGTATCCTTCCCGGATCTGCCAAACAGGGCGTCCTCTATGTCCAAGAGGCCTAAGTTCTGGGCTGTATAGAAGCCCGCCGTTACATTTAGGCCGGCATACGGGGCTGTTTTGTATATCAGACTCCCTCCAAGAGCAAAGCCAATAGGATCATGGAGCATTCCTTCCTCATAATCCCAATACAAATAGTTCAGGCGAAGTCTTCCGTAATACATGCCTTTCTTAAATACCTCGGATAAGGATGCCGATTCTTCAGGGAGCATATGGTAGACTTCCGTCATATTATTCATCAAGACGCGTTTAGGTTCATCGGCCACCGCCAAAGGGCTCATAAGGATCAGGACAAATGCTGCCGCAATAATCAATCCTAGTTTTTTCTCTATTCTCAATATTTCGTCTTCATGCTTCATCTTGACACATCATCCAAAAAACATTTCTTCATTACAGGGGTCTTCATCCCTTGGGCTACGGCCATGCTCCTTATATTTCAGCAGCGTCCGTTATGTCAAACGGGAAGTCTAAAAGGATACGAAAGTCTGCCCTGGCAACTCGAAACAATAACCCTTGATAATGGCTGGGGTTTGTTTTAAGAATTTCTGTAGTGCTTCCGCTACTTAAAGGATGCAACCGCTCACTACCGACTCGATAAACAATAAAGAATCGCAGCCCAGGGGACCGATATTACCTATACTCCCTGATAGGGGCTCAGAAGGCGCTGGGTGTTTTCTTAAGGCCATATCTCAAGGGAAGTTCCACCGGCTTTCGCTGCGGTCCAATATTTGGGGTTTACGCCTATGAACCTTTGGAACCTTTAGGAATCATCTCTGCATATCACAAACCCTAAATATTGGACCGCCAGCTACCAAGCTGATAGATATGGCCTTAAGAGAATAGCCAGTGCCGGATCTGTCCCTTATTCTAGGCAGAGCCAAATGATTCCGACCGCGCCTATCGAGCATTCCGCCCTTGAGTGGCAGGAGTAAAACGCGGTTTTCCAGTACCCAAAAAAAGTGGTGCATTGCGAATAAAGAATCGCGAAGCGATCTTTGTCACTTCAATTTTATTAAAGATCTTTTTGGGGCTATGAATGTCCATCAAATGGCCGTATTTGATCTGTCTGGTCTTCTTTTCGGGAGCTTTTTGTTACTTCCTTTACCCCAAAATCGAGAACTTCTTTCTCTTTTTTCCGGACAAGGTTCTTGTCATGACTCCCGAAGACCTGCACCTGGACTTTGAAGAGATCCACCTTAGTACCGAGGACGGAATGAGGCTGCACGGGTGGCTTTTCCCCCTTGAAGGAGAGTCTCCGATCATTCTTTTCTGCCATGGAAACGCGGGGAACATATCCCACCGTCTGGATAACGTTCGTCTGCTCCTGGACCATGGACTTCAGGTCTTTATCTTTGATTATAGAGGATACGGGAAGAGCACAGGCACCCCTTCCGAGACGGGGCTTTACACGGACGGCCTCGCGGCCTACGACTATCTGGTTGGGGAAAGGGGGATTCCCCCTGGCCAAATCGTCCTCTTTGGACGCTCCCTTGGAGCAGCAGTAGCCATAGAGATGGCCCTCAGAGAAAAGGTCGGCGCCCTCATTATAGAGAGCGCCTTTACCTCCACCAAAGATATGGCCAAAAGCATGGGGCTTTTTCGCTTGATTTCTTACTTTTTGCCGCCCCACTACAATGCGCTTGAAAGAATCTCCCGTGCGGATGTCCCAAAGCTCATTATCCACGGAGAAAGGGACGAAATCGTGCCTTTTTCCATGGGTCAGAGACTGTTTGAAGCGGCAAAGACGCCCAAGTATTTCTATCCATTAAAGGGGGCTGGGCATAACGATACCTACGTAAAGGGTGGAGATGAGTACTTTCGGATCATTGCCGCCTTTGCCAAGAATGGAAGTATTTAGGCCGGGAGATCCTCTCATATTCTGAAATTCTGTTTAAGATAGCGAGGGCTGAGGGATCTTGAAAGCGATGTATACCGTATAAGGTGTACGGTGTAAGGCACAAGGTGCAAGGAAAGGACGCCTTCCTCTAAGCCCTGCGCTTCTTTTTATCTTTTCAGCTCAAAAAAGAAATGACTGGAGGTTAAGAAATCCCTTTGACATTTAAGATATCCTTTACAAAAGGGCCGGAATCCGGTAGGGCAAGGGTCTAACTTATGGTGAAGGAAAGGCAGTATTCAAATGACAGAAAAAAGGATTATCCAACACCCTATCCTAAAGGTCCCCAGAAGAAGGCAAGTGACATTCACCTGGAACGGGGAGACCTTGACGGGTTTTAGAGGCGAGATGATCGCGTCGGCCCTCATGGCCAATGATATCCATGTCTTTGGACACCACGCCAAGGACAACAGTCCTCAGGGAATGTTTTGTGCCAACGGCCAGTGCTCCCAGTGCCTTGTCGTAGCCGATGGGCTCCCAGTCAAAGGATGCATGACCCCACTGAAAGAGGGGGTGGCCGTTGAGAGTCTGGAAGGGCTTCCCAGACTCCCGGAAAACGATGAGATGCCCCTGTTGAAAGAGCCCCCGATCAGAGAGGTGGAAACCTTGATTATCGGGGGAGGCCCGGCAGGGCTCTCAGCCGCCATAGAATTGGGGAAACTCGGGGTAGACACACTCCTCATCGATGACAAGAGCAGGTTGGGGGGAAAACTACTACTTCAGACTCACAAGTTTTTCGGCTCCGTTGAAGACTCTCACGCAGGGACCCGCGGCTTTGAAATCGCCCGAATCTTGGAAAAAGAGCTGAGGGAATCAGACTCTGTTGAGGTCTGGCTGCGGGCCACGGCTGCGGGCGTGTTTTCCGACCATATCGTGGGCGTTGTCAGAGGGGACATATACAGGAAGGTTAAACCCCAGAGACTGCTTGTGGCCACCGGTGCAAGGGAGAAGACCCTATCCTTTCCGGGGAATACCCTGCCCGGTGTTTATGGGGCCGGCGCATTCCAGACCCTTGTAAACCGAGACTTCGTCAAATCGTCCGAAAGGGTCCTCATCGTGGGTGGAGGAAACGTGGGGCTTATTGCCGGGTATCATGCGATCCAGGCAGGCATCCATGTGGTTGCCCTGATCGAGGCCATGCCCCAGGTGGGGGGTTACATGGTTCACGCGAACAAACTCAAGCGGCTCGGGGTGCCTATTTATACCAGCCACACCGTGGTCGCCGCAGACGGGGAGGAGCAGGTCGAATCGGTTACCATCGCGGAACTGGACAAGGACTGGAACGTCGTCCCCGAGACCCACAAGACCTTTGCGGTAGATACGGTCCTGATGGCTGTCGGGCTGGCCGAGGTCAATGAGTTCTATTCCAAGGCCAAAGAATGGGGAATGGACGTCTTCTCTGCGGGAGATGCCCAAGAAATCGCAGAGGCCTCTGCCGCCATGTTTACGGGAAAGATCGAGGGACTGAAAATCGCCAAATCACTGGGCCTCTACGACAGGGAAATCCCCCAGGAGTGGCAGGAAAAAGAGGCGATCTTAAGGGCCAAACCCGGCCCGGTCATTCAAAAAGAGGCACCAACAGAGGAACATGGCGTCCTCCCTGTTTTTCATTGCCATCAGGAGGTCCCATGCAATCCCTGCGCTACGGTCTGTCCTGAAGGGGCTATTCGGACCGAAGGGGACAGGATCACCGGACTCCCCTATATAGTCGATGTGGACCTGTGCAAAGGCTGCATGAACTGCGTTTTTGTTTGTCCCGGCCTGGCTGTCACCCTTGTGGATTATCGGAAGGATCCCGCGCACGCCGTCGTCACTCTTCCTTACGAAATAAGGCAAGAGAGGGTAGAGGTTGGACAGAAGGTCCCTGTCACGGACCTGGATGGCGGCATACTCGGCTATTATCCGGTGGAAAAGGTGGTTTCAAACGAAAAGAAATATCCTGGCACCCTTCTGGTCCAGGTGAAAATCGAGAAGCCTATGGCCAAGAAGGCAGTCGGTATCCGGGTTCAAGAAGAACGGATCGACCCCTCTTTGATATACGAGAAAGCGTTGCCCCCGGATGAGGCCATTATCTGTCGTTGTGAAAGGGTCACGGCCGGAGAAATAAGGGCGACCATAAGAGCGGGGGTAAGAGATATCAATCAGTTAAAAGCCCTGACCAGGGCAGGTCAGGGGGCTTGTGGCTCAAAGACTTGTAGGCCTATGATTTGGCGTATATTCGAGGAAGAGGGGATTGATCTGGCAGAGGTCACTGACAGGATCGATCGTCCCCTTTTCGTGGAAGTACCTCTTGGGGTCTTGGCCGGAATGCGGAATCGGGATAAGGAGTAGGAAAAGGAGTTTGTTAAAGCGGAGGAATGAGTGACGAAAAAGAACAATTATGACGTGATTGTGGTGGGTGCCGGCTCCGTCGGGGTCCCTACCGCCATGGCCCTTGGGAACATGGGACTCAAGACCCTTGTCTTGGACAGACACCCATCTCCCGGGCAGGGTGAAAACAAGAAAGCCATTGGCGGAGTCAGGGCCACCCATTCAGACCCGGGAAAAATACTCACATGTCTCACTTCTCTGAAAGTCTTCTCCACATGGCAGGAGAACTATGGGGATGACATCGAATGGCTCAAGGGAGGTTACGCCTTCCCGGTCTACAGGGATATCGATGAAAAGGCCCTAAAGGGAATCCTGCCCATACAAAAGGAATATGGGCTGAATTCGGATTTTGTCGGTCCCAAGGAAATAGAGGAGATCGTCCCGGGAATTAATCCGGACGGGTTGATCGGTGGTACCATATCCCCGGATGACGGTTCGGCCTCACCCCTGCGTTCCACAAATGCCTTTTATAAAAGGGCCTTGGCGCTTGGGGTCGAATTTCGTTTTCAAGCATCAGTGAGCGGGATCACGACCAAAAAGGATCGGGTTGTGGGTGTGGCGTGCCGTGACACCCAGTACCAGGCCCCTGTGGTGGTAGATGCGGCGGGGCCCTTCTCCAATCCCCTGTCCAAGACCGCCGGCGTAGACATTCCCGTGGTCCCCGATTCCCATGAAGCAGCCATCACCGAACCGGTAGAGCCCTTTTTTACATGTATGGTAGTGGACCTTAGGCCGGCGGTCGGGTCTCATAACTATTATTTTTACCAGAACGCGCGGGGTCAAGTGGTCTTTTGCATTACGCCGGCGCCGGTCATTGTCGGGACAGACAACAGGGAAACCTCTGTCTTCCTGTCCCAGGTGAGTGCCCGAATGGTCGGACTTCTGCCACGCCTTAAGAACCTTCGGGTTCGAAGGGTCTGGCGAGGCCTTTATCCCATGTCACCGGATGGATACCCCTTGGTAGGATGGGACAACCATGTGGAAGGTCTGGTGCACGCCACGGGAATGTGCGGCCAGGGGTTCATGCTGGGTCCCGGGGTTGGGGAAGTTGTCGCCAGACTCATCGCGGAGGAGACCACTAAAGCGGACAAAACTATCCTGGAAGGATTCTCACCCTACCGATCCTTTGGCGGAGAAGAGGCCCTCAAATAAGGGCACAGGTCGAAAAGGCTCTGCTTTGAGCAGAAAAGCTTGACGCCTTTGATTATTTCTGATAGTGAAATTTTGCACAAGTTTTTGTATGGATAATCGGTGTATTGAGTGTGAACACCATGTCGCCCGATCATGGCTTTTCACCTTTAAAGACAGCATCATAACTTATTGAGAAGGAGGACACAGAATATGGCGTACAATGCAGTGAAAATGGCTGACTGGCAGATTTCCGAGGCAGCCGAGAAGAACATGCCGACCCCGGAGGAATGGCGCGAGAAGATGGCGTTGCAGAAGGATGAACTGATACCCTATGGACGTCTCGCAAGGCTCGATTTCATGAAGATCATGAAACGCCTCGAGAAGAAGAAAGACGGAAAGTACATCGAGGTCACAGCCATCACTCCCACCCCATTGGGCGAAGGAAAGAGCACGACATCCTGCGGTCTGATGGAGGGTATGGGCAAGATCGGTCTGAACGTGGGCGGGTCCCTTCGGCAACCCTCAGGCGGCCCTTCCATGAACATCAAAGGCACGGCGGCCGGCGGCGGGAATTCTCTTCTGATCCCTATGACCGAGTTTTCCCTGGGTCTGACCGGTGATATCAATGACATCATGAACGCCCATAACCTGGCCATGGTCGCACTGACCGCCCGAATGCAGCACGAGAGAAATTACAATGATGAGCAACTCAGGCGTCTGACCAAGATGAAACGGCTGAACATCGACCCCACCCGTGTAGAGATGGGATGGATCATCGACTATTGTGCCCAAGCCATGAGAAATATCATCATCGGTTTAGGGGGCAGAATGGACGGCTTCACCATGCAGTCCAAATTCGGTATCGCGGTTTCTTCCGAGCTCATGGCCATTCTATCCATTATCACGGACCTGGCCGACCTGCGTAAACGCATGGGAGAAATCACCGTGGCCTTTGACAAGAGCGGCAAACCGGTCCTGACCAAAGACCTTCAGGTGGACGGCGCCATGACAGCTTGGATGCGAAATACCATCAACCCCACCCTGATGTGTACCGCGGAATATCAACCCTGCATGGTCCATGCAGGCCCCTTTGCCAATATCGCAGTGGGCCAGTCTTCCATTATCGCCGATCGGATCGGCCTGAAGACCTTTGACTATCATATCACCGAGAGTGGTTTCGGTGCGGATATCGGTTTTGAAAAATTCTGGAATGTCAAAAGCCGCTACAGCGGACTCAAACCCCACGTATCGGTCCTGACCACAACCATCCGTGCCCTGAAGATGCACGGTGGCGGCCCCAAAGTCGTGGCCGGGCTCGCTCTGGATCCTGCCTATCAGAAAGAGAATCTAGGGTTATTGGAAAAAGGTATCCCCAACATGGTCCACCACATCAAGACCATCCGCCATGCCGGCATTAATCCTGTGGTCTGCATCAATGCCTTCCATACGGACACCAAGAACGAGATCGCCCTTGTCCGAAAATATGCGGAGAAGGCGGGTGCGCGATGCGCCGTGTCCACCCACTGGGCGGACGGCGGTGATGGAGCCGTGGAATTCGCAGAGGCCGTCAAGGAAGCCTGCGAAGAAAAGAATAAGTTCAAATTCCTCTATCCTTTGCAGACAAAGCTTCGTGCCCGGGTTGAGAAAATCGCAAAGGTCGTCTACGGTGCCAAAGGGGTTTCCTGGACTCCCGAGGCAGAGGCCAAGGCCAAGATGCTGGAGAATGATCCTCAATATGACGATTACGCCACCATGATGGTCAAGACCCACCTGAGCCTCACCCATGATCCGGCCCTGAAGGGTGTGCCCAAGAACTGGACACTGCCCATCCGTGACATATTGATCTATTCCGGGGCCAAGTTCCTCTGCCCCTGTGCAGGGACCATCAGTCTGATGCCCGGAACCAGTTCCAACCCAGCCTTCAGGCGTGTGGATGTCAACACCAAAACAGGGACGGTAAAAGGCCTGTTCTAATTAGAAGCACTCCTGTGAGACCAAAAAGGGAAGGCAGAAATGCCTTCCCTTTTTCTTCGCTCGATTCTACGTTATTGAGGAAAACCGTTTGATCACGCACTTCTAACGGCTATCTTTCGAGGCGTCGCCGCTTCCACCTTTGGAAGGCTCAAACGAAGGACACCGTCCTTCATCGCCGCCTCAATCTTGCTCTGGTCAATGACCTGTGATAGCGTGAACTGCCTGTAGTATTTGCCCGTGCGGTACTCCATAATCACATCGACCTCATTGGCCCCTTCCGGTGATTTGACGTCACCTTCCAGACTGAGCACGTTCTCATGGAGGTCGATGTTCAGGGAATCGGCTTTCACGCCGGGCATATCAGCCAACAGCGTGATCTCTTTGTCTGTCTCAAAGATGTCCACCGCCGGGGTAAAGACCACCCCGGGCCTGGTCTGCTCCGCAGGCGTGGTCACTTCTGCTTTCTCTTTTGCCTGAAGGGCTTTGCTTTCTGCATCTGTCATGATTCATCCCTCCTTTCCTTTTGTCAGGATGCCTTGATAGCAATCTGTTTGGGTTTCGCCGTTTCCGCTTTGGGCAAAACCACGGTGAGGATCCCATCCGTACATCGCGCGTCCACCTTGCCTGTATCCACCTGGGACGGCAGGCTGACAATCCGGCTGAATTTTCCCGCTTCCCTTTCTCTCCGATGATATTGAGCATTATCGTCTTCAACAGGGATCTTCCGCTCTCCTGAAAGGGAAAGGGTGTCCCCGGTAACGGAGATATTCAACTCATCCGGTTTGAAACCGGGAAGTTCCGCTCGGACATAAAAGTTGTCCTTATCCTCGGTCACATTCATCAGAGGAAATACACCGGCCGCGGGCTCTCCCACAAGCCCTCTTGAAAGGTTATACGTAGGAATCTCCATCTGCCTTCGCATACGTTCCAGTTCCTCAAACGGGCTTGCCCATCGCGATGCGGGCCAACCACTTAATCTTCTCAGTAACATGATCCATCCCTCCTTTCATACGCTATTAGGTTTAAGGTTGAACTCGAAAGACTCCAAGAAGAGGCCATTGATGTGCCTTCTGGAAATATAGATAATTCGAATTTTGGGCTTGTCAATAGGATGCGAAAAACATTTCACGTGAAATGTTTCAGTGCCTCATAACCCAACGTCCAAACATGAAGACACGCAGCGAAAAAATTCACAAAAGCCTTCTTGACAAATCAGACCATATGATTATATTTCTTGGCGAAAAATTCACTTATTGTCATAATATCAATTAGTTATATGTGTTTAGCTGGTTGCTTATCGGCCTTTTCTCGGAAGACAAATCACCAATAGAAAAGCTTTTTCGTATATTCTTGGAAGGAGGTTTTAAGAAATGAAGATTAGACCTTTGAGAAGAAGAAAGCGTCGGCTGCCCCGCAGATGCCGATGGATGATATGTACTAATGACAAAAAACCGGAATAGGCCGGGCTGAGGCGCTTTCGGCCCACGCTCAAAGATTTAAATGCATGAAAAGAGAGACCATGATGCATTAGAGAACGAGATCAAGCGCGGGCATTTTGTGAGGGCTGCTCTTATGGCAGCGCAGATGGATCTGGCTGAGGAAGAAACAAGGAATCTTCGTCACAAAGCGCTCTGGCAAATGTCTGCCGTCTACAGGAATGCCCGTGGAACCGAGTCTCTCGCGCAGCAATTCGGATGTTCCAGGGAGGAACTGAAAAACATCTTAAAAGAATATGCAGATACAGTGAAAAATGAGAGGAATACAAAACCTCTTGAGCCCTGCTACGACTACAGTACAGGCAAATATTTCTCTTTCGAAGAGTGGATGGGTCATTATTTGAGAATATGAGACAACGTGAAAACGGGGTCAGCTTGATCGGCCCAGGCAGGAAAGATCAGGCTGCTCCAGTTGAGGCGGATGCGGTTGCATGTTATGTCTCCCCGGCAAACTGAACCGGCCGTGAATATCCCAAAGCATGTCATAAAGGTGTCGTAAACAATGTCGCAAATCTGTCGCAAGGATTAGTTTCTATCCGCCAACCGGTAGAGCAGGTGGTGGGTTTCACCTTCTGTGACGATCAGACCTCGATCCACCATCCCTTTTAGGTCGCGCTGAAGTGTGCGTCGATTGACCTCGGGGAATAGACTCTCGAAATCCTGGATGCTCAGGCTGCCGTGTTCCATGATGTAGCTGAGAGCTTTGGCCTGGCGATCCGAAAGTTGGTGCTCTTTCACCAGTAGATCCCGGCGGATGGCCTGCTCTCCGCGGTCTTTAACCTCAGCAAGCTGGGTACTCAGGCCTTCAACAAAGTATTCCAGCCAGCCGGTCATATCCATTCCGGCTTCGCGGACGCCCTGGATAGCCCTGTAAAAGGCCGGCCGATCCCGGTCGTAATATTCGCTCATCGTGAACAGCCGCTTGATGTCATATCCAGCCCCCGGTACAGACACAGGGTCGAAAGCAGCCGGGACGTCCGGCCATTGCCGTCTAGAAAGGAAGATTGGGCACTGACTGGAACTGCTACCAATCGCGTGTGAATTTCCCGAATAATACCTTCCGTAATCGGGTCACCAACGTGCGTTGGCCCATCTCCCGCAGGTATTCCGAGAGGAGG
>CAZCCX010000054.1:0-11133 GCA_964497115.1 uncultured Desulfobacteraceae bacterium | reverse complement strand
GAATTTCTTTTACTTTGTTTGTCTGCGTGATGATCTTACGTAAGAACTTCTTCCACTTTTTCAAGCTTCATTTTTCTGGAACCCTTAAGAATGATAATATCTCCAGGTCTCATTACATTTTCTATCTTCCTTACCATGTCTTTGTGGCTGTTGATTACCACGGCCTTGTCCGATGGAAACCCTTTGCTTACGGCGCCCTCTATCATTTGGCGGGCATGCTCTCCCATGGCCATAAAGCAAGAGGGACCCAGCTCAGCTACCATATGGCCGGCTTCCAGGTGTGCGGTGATTGTCTCATCTCCCAGTTCAAGCATCTCGCCCAAACCAACGATCACCCTACCGGCATCCGTAACAAGTTCCCTCACCGTATCCATGGCAGCCCTGAGTGAGGATGGATTCGCATTATATGTGTCGTCCACAAGGGTGACATCTTTTGAAAGATGGGAGACTGTAAACCGTCCTTTTATCCCTTTGAAACGGTTCAGACCTTCAGCAATGCCAGCAAGGGGTTCGTCAAAACAAAAGGCAATAGCAGACGCTGCCAGGGCATTTAAGACGTTCTGAACCCCGGGGACGTTCAATACGACATCCCTGGATTGTCCGAAGCATTGAAGCTCAAAAGCGATCCCTTTCTCGCCCAGGCTGCGGATCTTCCTAGCGTAAATCGGGTGTTCTGATCCCAGACCAAAGGTTATGATTTTTCTCTTGAATCGTGATGCCTCCTTCATGAGAGGGAGATCGTCCCCATTTAAGATCACCTGGCTTTTTTTAGAAATCTTCTCCAGCATTTCCGCTTTTGCCCGGGCCACTGCCTCGACGCTGCCCAGACCTTCCAAGTGGGCTCTTCCCACATTGGTGATAAGGCCGATATCCGGATTTGCTATCTCCGTCAGACGGGCAATCTCTCCGGGGCGATTCATACCCATCTCCAATAGAGCTCTCTGGTGAGCCTCCTGCAATAACAACAGGGTTAGAGGGAGTCCAATCAGGTTGTTGAGATTTCCCTCGTTTCTCAAGGTCAGAGTGCTTCGTTCCAAGATACAGGCTGTCATCTCTTTAGTGGTGGTCTTGCCCACACTTCCTGTGATGGCCACTAATGGAATAGGGTGCTGTTGTCTCCACCAATTCCCCAGGTCGCCCAGGGCTCTAAGCGTGTCGGTCACGGCCATGAGGACCGGGTTTTTCCCGGCGGGTATCTCAGGGTGGCATCCCTTTGCCATCACTACACCGGCAGCACCCTGATCAACAGCCTGAATTATGAAATCATGACCGTCATATTTTTCACCCTTGAGGGCCAAAAAAAGCTGATCTTGAGCAATGTTTCTTGAATCTGTGCTCAAACCGCTAAGTACGGCATCTTTGGGGCCTGAAATCCATTTCCCCCGCATAGCTGGAATCAACGCCCCAGCAGTTATTTCACCCCACTTGGTTTTCATGTGTTTCCATAAGTGAGTCTTGCCATAGAGGTCTTTTTTCAAGCCCACAACCATTTGCCCGGTGATCATAGCGCCGGCCATTTGACAGACTCAAAGCCCTTAGCTTTGTCGAAAGACCCAGAGTGTCATGTCATTAGGGTGCGGCCCCATTGAGCAAGGTACCCTGAAGGGCCGGGTTCCTTTGCACCTACCCGGGGACCCCTGAGTCCCGGAAATGGGGGAGGTAAGGAGCTCAAGCGTTTCTTGATTGCAGGCTTGAAAAGAGTCCTCCTTGACAAAAGATGAACCTAAATCCCTCCTTTTTACATGTCGAAGATCCCGTTGCCTCTTCCGGGGGTCCTGGAATACCTGCCCTCTTATCCAGGATTCCGTGACTTTTGCTGGGAACCCTTCGGCTATATAATCCATTGAATCCAAGACTTTTTATTCTTCTCTTGAAGCCAATTCTTTTGGAGATGATCCAAATGAAAACTATAGTCCCCTAACATTTGACCAGATGACGGCAAACGGTCACTCCCCACCGTTTAGGCCGCAGCCAAGGCGGCCTCCTTTCGATCATCAAAGGCTCTTCGCTCTTTACCAATTATCTGGTAGTCTTCGTGACCCTTGCCGGCAATGAGAACCAAGTCCTCTTTGCCCGCCATTGAAACGGCCTTCCGGATGGCCTCCCGGCGATCCGCTTCAACAAAATACCCCGGTCCTGTGATCCATTCTTGACCAGAAGCATTCAACCGAGTTAACCCTGATTCCAGGATCCCTTTTTTGATCTGCGCGATAATGGATAAAGGGTCTTCGCTTCGAGGGTTGTCTGACGTGATAAAGACCAGGTCACTGTTTTCGCCGGCAACCCGTCCCATCTCATATCTTTTCCCCTTGTCACGATCCCCTCCACAGCCAAAGACCGTAAGCACCCTCCCGTGCACAAGGGGTCTAACAGTTTTCAGTGTTTTAAGGAGAGCATCCGGTGTGTGTGCATAGTCTACCATCAGAGTTAACCCACGGTTGTTTTCCACCAACTCCAATCGTCCGGGGACCACTCGTAGTCTTTCTATACCGTCTACCACCGTGTCCAGATCAACACCGAGAGATAGGGCCGCCGCTGAAGCGGCCAGGATATTGTAGATATTGACCTCTCCGATGAGAGGAGCCTGAATAGACCTTTCTCCCTTTGGCGTGATCAATCTTGCCTTTAAACCCTTCTTGTCGATGAAAACAGAATCCGCCCTTACATGACAGTCGTGGCCGAGGCCGTAGGTCATGGCACGGGCATCGGTCAGAGAGACCAGTTCGGGTCCTTTAGGATCATCCGTGTTGATGATGGCGATGGGCTCGTAATCCCCGACTTGCTTTTTGAGTTCAGTGAATAGGAGACTCTTAGCCTCGAAATATTCTTCCATGGTTTCGTGATAGTCCAAGTGGTCCCGTGAAAGATTCGTAAATATGGCCACTCGAAAAGGGCAATCTCCTGTCCTCCTCTGATCAAGGGCGTGGGAAGAGACCTCCATGATGACATCCGAAACACCTTCATCCGCCATCTGGCGCAGATAACCCATGAGATCGAGGGATTCGGGTGTTGTTCCCGGCGTTTCATAGCTTTTCCACGAGAAATGGTAATTGATCGTCCCAATTACCCCCGGTGTGGCACCAGCGGCAGAGAGTATGGATTCAAGGATATAACAGGTGCTGGTCTTACCGTTGGTGCCCGTGACCCCAATCAAGTTAATCCCCTCAAAAGGGCGGTCATAGAATTGACAGGCCAGTTTCCATAAGGCGTCTCTGGAATCCGGAACATGGACCCTTGTGAGATCTCCCGAGAGACCTTCAAATGTCTCGCCCACCAGTACTGTTGCGCCGTTTTGTATGGCATCCATGAGATAATCGTGGCCATCGACTGTAAGACCTTTGATGGCAACAAACAGATATCCGGGCTTGACCTGGCGCGAATCGTAGACCATCGCATCAATCTCCCGCTCCGGATCACCAACAAGATCGTACTCCCTTAAACCATCTAGAAGATGCGCCAGTTTCATCTCGCTCCATAGCGTATCAATCGTTCTTCTATGTCCTGATTCTCTATAATCGTGAAGTTAACGATTCATCATTAGTCATTCATAATTAACAATTGCTAATTGTTGCCTAACAATGTCGGTCAAAATGACGTTTCGTATATGCCCAACCTCTCTTTCGAAAGGGAAAACTAAGAATGCCTTTAGACCGGAGGACCAAATGTCACTTTTACGGTTTTTGTCTTTTCAATAGAAGACCCTGGCCGAGGCGTCTGTTCCACTGCCAATCCCGTGCCTTCCAGAACCACGCCCAGGCCCAGGGCCCTTCCTCCCTTTAGAACCTCTCGCATACTCTGCCCTGTAAAATCGGGGAGCAGTCCGGAGTGTTCCAACCCCTCCTTTGAGAGAGGCTCTGTATCTGAAGTCCTTTTCCTTGACCCTGGCGCCCTTTTCTTCTCAGCGAGCCTGATTTGAGGCGGGATCCGAAGGTGATGAAGTGTCCAGGCACCCACCTCCTGAAAAGCCGGAGCGGCCACCAAGCCCCCGTATGTGACGGGCTTGGGCTCATCGACCACTACGAGAATCACTAACTCAGGTTTGTCTGTTGGCACAAAACCGACGAAACTGGAAACATAATTTCTGAGGGAGTAGGCCTTTGTTTTCGGGTCCACCTTTTGAGCAGTCCCCGTTTTTCCCGCCGCCCTATATCCATTTATGGCTGCAAGCGATCCTGTACCCTCTTCGGTGACGACCTCCTCAAGGATCTGCGTTACCTTCTTGGATGTCTGAGGCGATATAACTCTCCTGACCACTCTAGGTTTCGTCTCTTTAACGATTCGGCCGGATTGATCCACGATGGCCTTGACCACATAGGGACGCATGAGTTTTCCCCCATTGGCGATGGCAGCCATGGCCACAGCGATCTGAAGAGAGCTCGCATTCATCCCCTGACCATAATAGACTGTGGCTTGGTCGATCTCCGTGGTCTTTTCAATGGGCCTGACAAATCCGCTTCGCTCCCCAATCAAATCGATGCCAGTCTTGCTGCCGAACCCGAAGTCCTTCAGGTAGGCGCTGAATTTTTCATAACCAAGCTTCTGCCCGATTTTGACGGCACCGATGTTGCTGGAGAAAACGACAATGTCGGAAACAGTCAACCATCCAAGTTCCTTGCTGTCATGAATGGTTTCGTTTCCCAGCTCAAACTTGCCCTGCTCGCAGTAGAAGATGTCCTGAGAGGATACGCATTCCTCATTGAGAGCAGCGGCCGCAAGAAAGGCTTTCAAAGTAGATCCCGGCTCATAACAGTCTGTAATGGCAAGGTTTCGCCATTGGTGGGGTTTGTATTCCCCAAATACGTTAGGGTTGAAAAGAGGAAAAACGGCAATAGCCAGGATTTCTCCCGTCTCAGGGTCCAATAGGATGCAGTGGCCTCTTTTTGCCTTGTTCTTTTCAACCGCCGCCTTAAGGGCCTGTTGCGCCCTGTACTGGATATCCCTGTCAATAGTCAGGACGAGACTCTTCATGTCATTATCTGGAGAGGTGGCTTGGCTGACGTAAAAAGGGCGCCCACGGGCGTCCCGCTCCTGCACAAGGGTATGTTGGGGCCCCTTTAGGATCGAGTCGTATCTCTTTTCCAGACCTTCGAGTCCCTGATTGTCGGCCCCGGCAAAGCCTATCAAATGGGCCCCTATCTCCTTGTCCGGATAATAACGCCTGGCTTCAGTGGTAAACCCCACTCCTTCAAGGCCTAATGCCTTGATGTGCTCGACCTCATCAGGGGATGTCTTTCTCTTGACCCATACGAAAGAACGGTTGCTCTGGAGCTTGTTTAGGATCTCCTTCTGATTGAGCCCCAGGGCCCGGGAGAGTCGTTTGGCCGCGTCGAGTTTTTTCTCCACCAGATTGGGGTGGGCGTATACGGATTCAACTTCAACGCTGACGGCCAACTCACGTCCTTGCCGGTCGCAGATCGTGCCCCGTTTGGGCAAGAGTTTAACGGTTCCCTTATAGCCTGCACGGGCCAGAGCGGCGTACTCGTCCCTTTTGAGGACTTGAAGCTGGTAGGCTCTTGCCAGAATAATTCCCAGACCAAAAAGAAAGAAAAGGGCCACAAGATAGACGCGAAATCGAATCCCTCTTTTTTCCTTAACATTCATGGCAAAATAACGATCTGCTCCGGCAAAGGCTGTCTAAGACCCAAGCGACGTGCTTTCCTTTCCAGGTTCTGAGCAGATTTGAGTGTGCGCAGCTCAAGCTTCAACTTCTGATTGAGCTCCTTGAGTTCCAATTCTTTTTGCTGCAACTGGCTTAGGTTATATCCTATTTGAGTCCCTTCAAAACTGGACCAGACGTAGCTGATACTGCTGCCGACCAAGAGAAGAAGTATTAGTGTAATGAGAAGGATTTGGCGATGGGACACACTAAGACGCTTTTTCTTACTCTTCGCGTTATTGACTCGAATGCCTGTTTTGGCATTCCGTTTTTTTTCAAACTCCGAATGCTTCATTCGCCTTACCATCTTAAATCCTTTCCGCACCCCTGAGAGTGGCACTTCGGGCCCTTGGATTCATCTGAATTTCCTGAGGCGTCGGTCTTATTCCCCTCTTGTTCAGTCGCTCAAAAAGAGAGACTTTTCCACATGCGCATTTTGGGAGATCGGGGGGACATGTGCATTGTCTTTCCCAGTCCACCATGGTCTGTTTGACCATTCGGTCTTCAAGAGAATGATAGGATAGAACAACAAATCGCCCGCCCTTGTTCATGAGGAACGGCACCGTGTCAAGGAATGTCCTTAGGTTTTCAAGCTCTTTGTTAACGACGATTCTCAGGGCCTGAAATGTTCGGGTCCCCGGATGCTTCGCTTTGGGGTGATGAGAAACAGGAATCGCATCTTTAACCAGATTCGCCAGTTCTAGGGAAGATTTGATGGGCTTCTTTTTGCGTTCTCTTTCAATGGTTTTGACGATCCTTTTTGCCCACTTTTCTTCACCATATTCCCGCAAGATTCGCACAAGGTTATTTGAGGAAAATGTGTTGATTGCTTCGTGAGCAGTGAGTTCATTATCAGAATCCATTCTCATATCAAGCGGCTCATCCCTGCTGAAGCTAAATCCCCTTCCTGAGTGCTCCAGTTGATGAGATGAAAGACCGAGATCCAAAAAAATCCCATCAACCTTTTCGATGCCTAGCCCTTTCAGGACCTCAGCCAGCTCCACATAATTCGCCTTGAACAGGCTGAGTTTTTCACTCAAGGGAGATAGCCTTTCTTTGGAAATTCTGACGGCTTCCGAATCCCTGTCCAGACAGATGAGTCTGCCTTTCGGGGAAATCTTCTTTCCTATGACCTCGCTGTGCCCGCCGTTTCCTACCGTTCCATCTACATAAACGCCGTCAGGCTTTCTGACCAAGAGTTCAGTGACCTCTTGAAGGAGAACCGGTTGGTGGGTATATTCCAACCTTAGCTTCCCCCTTAGATACCCAGTTCTGAAAGGGACTGGCTCACTTCAGGGAATTTGGCCATGGTCCTCCGGAATTCCTTTTCCCATTCTTCTTTATCCCAAATTTCAAAGAGCTTTAGCTCTCCGACCAATACCACCTCTTTTTGGAGTCCCCCTATTTCTCTCAGATCCGGGGGTATGGTAATTCGCCCCTGCTTTATTGGACACTCCTGTGCGCCGGAGATGAAGTAGCGGCGATAGGCGTTAATGGCACTATCGAACAGGGACAAGTCGGCCGCGCGTTCTTCAATCACTCTCCACTCATCACGAGCAAAGGCCCACAGACAGTTGTGCTGATTCGTCAATACCAGACAACTATCTTCTTTCTTTTCCAGGACCTCTTTGAACCGAGCCGGAATTGCTAATCGACCCTTTTCATCCAGGTTGTGCTTTGAGCGTCCCCTAAACATAGATCTCACAGATATGGCACTTCATGTCACTTTTTTACACTTTATGCCACTTTACAGTTTTATGCCCCTTTTTGTCAAGGCTAAAATAACAAAAACATTTATATATTTAATAGGATAGGGGAAGTGAGCTTCAACATATTGTGGGTTAATGGTGAGGGATACAGGATATGGGCTTCTACCTGAAATATCTTGCATCCTGGGAAGAGAGTTTTTAGAATGAAAATCTAAACGCAGTATCGCCAAATACGTCAAGACCTTGGCGCACAGACAGGAGGTTTCATTATGCCACGGCTGATCCTATGGAAAGATGAGCAAATGGACAAATTGAGAGAAGACATGGACCGCCTCTATCACAGGGTTTACGGTGAATTCGGCATTCCGCTTCTTTCAACAGCTCTCCGCGGAATCCCTTTAGTCGACCTCTCTGATATTGAGGACGTCCTTATCGTCAGGGCAAAAATTGTAGATATCGACCCCAAAGATCTGGATGTTTCCGTCACCCATGACACTTTGAGAATCAGTACAAAGACAAAAAAAGAGCGCATGGAAGACAGTGGGGGTTATCGCCGAACCCAACAACGGCTCGGGCTCTTTTCTCGCACCCTTCAGCTCCCCTGCCGCGTGGAGATTGATGAGGTGCAAGCCACCTACAGCAAAGGCATACTCAACATCGTGATGCCCAAGTGTAAGCCTGGAAAGGCCAGGAAAATCAAGGTCAAAGTGGTCTGAACCATGTCCTGCCAATTAATCGTTACCATGGTTTTTGTCCCTTCTTTTACCCACCAAAGGTCAAGTTAGCGATCCATGAAGAACGAGGAGGTCATCAATGCCTAGAAGGAAATCAGACAAGGAAGTGCCTGTTGAAAAACTCAGATGGAGACTAAATCCCGCCACACTGCCGTTCAAGACCACTGAAGATCTTGACCCTCTTAAAGAGATTATCGGCCAAAGCAGAGCTGTGGAGGCCTTCCGTTTTGGTATGGGGATCAACAAGCCGGGATACAATGTCTTTGTCACAGGGGATCCGGGTTCGGGAAGAATGGCGACGGTTCGGCTGTTGCTCAAAGAGATGTCTCGCAATAACGGCGAAGTGCCGGAGGACCTTTGTTACGTGAATAATTTTAAATACCCCGAGGAACCGATTCTGTTGAGATTCAAGGCCGGAGTGGGTAGAGAGTTCAAGAAGGATGTTCGCCATATCGTGGATGCCCTGAAGAAGGAGGTCCCGCAATTCTTTGAGAGCCAGGATTATCTCAATCGAAAAAAGGAGATCACCGAAGCATACGAAAAGAGAGGTTCAAGTTTCTTCAAAGGGTTGGACAAGAAAGTCAGAGAGGAGGGCTTTGCCCTTGTGGATGTCCAGGTGGGACAGATTAAACGGCCTGAGGTGGTGCCTCTGATCGATGGAAATCCCACCCACTTAAACGAGATTGAGACCATGGTGGAAAAGGGCCGGTTTCCAAAGAAAGAGTTTGAGACGTTGCAGGAAAAGCAGGCAAAGCTCAGAGAAGAGATAGACCAGATCTTCCTGGAGTTGAGGGATTTACAGAAGGAGGTCCAGGAGACCGTGGAAGAGATGGACCACCTGTTATTCATAAAGATGGGCACGGATGTGATGGAACCGGCCAGGGAGAAATACAAGAGTGAAAAAGTAGACAAGTATTTTGAGGACATGCTGGAAGATATGGCGGATAATCTGCAGATCTTCGCACCGCAGGGTCAGCAGGTCATACCGGGCATGCCTTTTGCGCTCCCCCTGGGAGACCTTTTTGGGGCATATTATGTCAATCTCTTGGTGGATAATGCGGATCAGAAGGGCCCTCCCGTGATCATTGAGTCCTACCCCACCTACAGAAACCTTTTCGGAAGCATAGAAAGGGTGGCGGATCGAAGTGGAGTGTGGAGCACGGATTTCACCAAGATCAAGGCCGGATCTTTTGTTCGGGCAAAGGGCGGTTTTCTGGTCTTGAATCTTCTGGATGCCATTGTGGAGCCGGGTGTGTGGCAGGCCCTCAAGAGGGTCCTGAAGACCAAGAAGATGGAAATCCAGACCTATGATCCCTTTTACCTCTTTACCACCACGCACCTGAAGCCGCAGCCCATTGATATGGACGTCAAAGTCGCAGTCATCGCCGATGCCTATATCTATCAGCTTCTGATGCACTATGACGAAGACGTGGCAAAGATCTTTAAGGTTCGGGCGGATTTTGATACCTCCATGGATAGAAAAGAAGAGTCCATTCAGCAGTTTGCAGAGTTTATCAAGAAGAAAAAGGATGACGATGGATTGAGGCACTTTGACAAGACAGCCGTTGCTGCACTGGTGGAGGAAGCGGTTCGAATGACCGGGAGACAAGAAAAGATCTCCACAGGCTTTCCCCTGATCACCGATCTCATGAGAGAAGCCGATTATTGGGCAGGCCAAGAGGGCAAACGCTCTGTCAAGGAGAAGCATGTGGACAAGGCCATTGATGCTCGAATAGGCCGGTCTAACATGGTGGAAGAACATATTCAGGAGATGATTGATCGCGGAACCCTGATGATTGATGTGGATGGCGCCGTGGTGGGGCAGGTCAACGGCCTCGCCGTCTATAGTCTGGGGGATTATATGTTCGGCAAGCCCTCCCGGATTACCGTCTCCACCTCCATGGGGCGCGCGGGAATCATCAACATTGAAAGAGAGGCCGATTTGTCAGGCAGCACCCACAACAAAGGGGTACTGATCCTGGGAGGGTATCTGAGAAAGAAGTATGCCCAGGACAAGCCCATATCCATAAGTGCCAGCATTGCCTTTGAGCAATCCTATGGGGGTGTGGATGGAGACAGTGCCTCGTCCACGGAGATCCTAGCGCTCCTTTCCAGTCTCTCCGGGGTACCCATCAGACAGGACATTGCGGTGACCGGATCCATCAACCAAAACGGTGAGGTCCAGGCCATTGGCGGGGTCAACCAAAAGATAGAGGGGTTTTACGATTGCTGCAAACAGATCGGGTTAACGGGAAAGCAAGGGGTGATGATCCCTGAGAGCAATGTCAAAGACCTGATGCTCCGAAAGGATGTAGTCAGTGCGGTGAAGAAAAACAAGTTCCGCGTCTACGCCGTAAAGACCATTGACCAGGGGATCGAGGTCCTGACAGGAAAAAGGTCCGGGGAAATGAAACCGGACGGGACCTTTCCCAGAGGATCAATCAACTACTTAGTCGATAAGAAGCTTAAGGACCTGGCCCTGGGGATAAAGAATTTCGGGGAAGAGGATAAGAACGAAGGCAATAACAAAGGGAAAAGGAAAAAAGGCAAGGCCAAGAAGGAATAGTCTCTCATGCCCAACCCAGACAACCCGGTCAGCAGCTCCGTAGAAGAGAAGATCGCCTGGGCTGAGACGTGTTACGAGGAAAAAGGCGGACTGTTCTTGAGGGATGAAAGGAGTGCGACCCTCTTAAGCCGGCTCAAAGGGGCCGTTCGTGCCTCCCGCACCGCGATGGCGGTGGCAGGAGTAGTGGATGAATGTAGGACGTGCGAAGAACGGGAAGGAGGATCTTGCTGCGGCGCCGGGCTGGAAAACAAGTACGACGGCACACTCCTCCTTATAAACCTTTTGTTGGGCATTCAATTACCCAAACAAAGATCTGATCCTCCGAGTTGCTTGTTTCTAGGCCCGGATGGGTGCCTCCTGATCGCCCGCCAGGTGATCTGCGTCAATTATCTCTGCAAAAAGATAGAAGATCGAATCAACCCTTCCAAGATTGCCGTCCTTCGGGAGAAAGAGGGTGTTGAGCTGGAA
>CAZCCX010000053.1:9088-11166 GCA_964497115.1 uncultured Desulfobacteraceae bacterium | reverse complement strand
ATGTTTTTACCCATAGTCATACACCTCTCTCCGCAAAAAACTGACGGGCATCTACGACAAGATGCTCATGATTGCACTCCGCAAAAACCCATCTTTTTGCTGGTATGGATATCTTCCTTATAGATCTGAAGCCACGATCTTCTTTCATCCTTGAAAAGACTTCGCAGCCTTCTCAGTAATATCTTGCCCATCTTCCTCTCTCCGGAATAGTTTAGGCATGAATTCCGACAGTATAATTCTGGAATCCTTCCCCCTTTAGGGCACGTTATAATCTTCATGGCTTTCATCTTCTTTGTCTTTGTCACTAAGGGAACTGTTGCTGCGCTTTTGACTTTTCTACAGGCAAGTGGTGTGCCAAAAAGGGAGGAGAAGAGATAAATTAATTTATCGATATAATTTCAAATAGTTAGACAAAAAGAAGAGATCCGCAACAGGCCTGTGAAGAAAAATATCCCTTTAGGAAAGAAATAATATTTCATTTACTGGTAAGAATTTACTCAGACTTCAGGGGAGGGAAATGAAAACAGCGTGTAGGGCCAAAAAGGTTCTCTTATCTTTCAACGAGTTGACTCTGGATTCCCTTTGCTTTCAAATCACGGTGCTCTTCCTCCGCACGGGCCTTTTGATAATAAGCCCCCGTGAAGAGGTGAGATCCACCACCAGACGCCTCAATGACATATGGACTGAATTCCAGATTCAAGAGAGAAAGGCGCATCTTATCAAGTTCCTCATCTGAACTGTAGGTTCCTATGAGATTGGCATAGGTTGTTTGCCTGGACTCTCCATCTGCTATTTGATGGGTTTCAATGAATGTCCCGGCCTGGTCTCTGGTTTGGAAACAGCCGATATAGACCCTGTACCATATCCCTTTGTCTCCAAGGTCGGTCTTCACCCAATAAGAAGCCCCCTTTGTCTGAAAGTCGGAAACCGCTTTCCGGGCACGATCGAGGTCTTTGAAGGAGCCGATATAGACAGAATAGGGGTGGGATGATCCAGTGGTGGCCTCAGGCACCAGTCTCTGTTTTTCCGGGGCTTCCGCTTGAGGGACAACATCCTTGACCGAAATCGACCCTACTGACGCACCCTGTTTTGTCTTCTGGACTTTGGCATCTGCAAGCTGCCGCTCTTTGACGTATTCCTCTGCCTCGCCCTTGGTTTCGAATTGTCCTGCAAAGACCCTATACCATATCCCCTTGCCTCCTAGATCCACTTCTTGCCAATAGAGAGATGACAGGCCGTTCTCCTTGTATTCCGAAACGGCCCTCTCCACCCCTTCAAGAGTGCTATAAGAGCCGAGGTATACGGAATAGGGATATGATGTTGATGTCCCTTTCTGATTTGCCTCAGCCTTTTCAGCAGCGTCACTGGGTGGAGGGGATGTTGCGGGTTCAAGGGGTTCGGGCCGGACTTCTTGTTCTGTGGCGGCAAGGGTCTCCTTCGAGGTCTTGGGGGTCGTATTCTGCTCCATAGGGGAAGATCCCTCAATCCTCTCCTTCATCGCCGGGATGGTTGGAGGCTCAGATGTCGAAGGCTGCACCTCTTGGGTTGCGGCAGCAACTGTCTCCTTCCGAGTCTCTGGAGCGGCATTCCGCTTCCTGGGAACAGGGGCTCGAACGATCTCCTTCTTTACTGGAGTAGGAGTTGAAGGTTGAACCCCTTGTCTTGTAGCCGGGGCCGTCTCTTTCGAAGTCTCTGGGGTGATTTCCTGCTTCTTGGGAGAAGAGACCTCAACAGTCTTGTCTCTCGCCAGTTTCTGCGTTTGCTCACGCCTGAAGAAATCAAGGGGTGAATATTGGATACTCAAAATGACCGCAAGAATTCCAAATAGGACAAGGGGCAGCCCAATTCTTATGACCTTTGAGTGGCGTCCGGACCTCCTTATAAGTTGGAATTCCGCCTCAGTAAGAGCAATACCTTCCTCCAGGTCCGCGGGCTCCTCTTTCTTCGACTTTCCGGGTTCAGAAACCTTTTCAATATCATCTTCATCTCCCTTTGGCATGGGTTCTTCTTCAGCCGCTGGCTTATGATGATGTTCCTCCTCACCCGTGTTGGCTGTGGAATCTTCGGAGGACATTAGA
>CAZCCX010000053.1:0-9078 GCA_964497115.1 uncultured Desulfobacteraceae bacterium | reverse complement strand
GGTATTTCTTGAAATCGGGGCTCTTCCTTTGCCGGCCCTGATGAGTCCGAAAGAGGCTCTATCTCCAGGCCAACTGCCTCAGAACTCTTTTCAATACCCTCTTTCTTGTCTTCTAATATCGGCCTCTCCTTATCTTCTAGTATGTGATGGACCTCAAGCATATCTGCCTTGGTCCCGGGAATCTCGGGGGGTATCGAGGTAGATGCGGCAGGTTTCTCTTGGGATAGGGTCTTCTCCTTTGTCAGCTCGGCATTCGCAGAATCTGAAGGCTGCTCTTCCATAAGATCGACGGCTTGAGGAGCCTCTTCAACACCTTCTTTCCTGTCTTCTGGTATCGACTTCTCATCAAGTGTTGATTCAGGATATGCTTCGTGAGCGCTCGCTTCAAGCAAGGAATCCTCTATGGTTATTGAACTAGGCGCGGCAGGTTTCTCTTGAGATAGGGGGTCTTCATCTGTTGCGCCATCAATTCCCTCAATGTCTGCAGAAGCCTTTTCCTTCAGTTCATCGCTGTCAACGACTATTCCAACACCGGCCTCCTCTTCCTCAGATACCGAGCTTTTCTCAGCCCGTGGTTGATCCTGTCCTTCCTCCCCACTCCCTTCAAGCGCGGAAATCATGGAATTGAGAGCGGATTTCTCCAGGATCTCCGTGATCTCCTCGTCTGTCCCGGCGATCCCCTCGATGTCCGCGGAAGTCTCTTCCCTCAGGTCACCGCCATCAAAAAATATTTCAGCACCGGTTTCCTCTTCTTCAGGTACCGGACTCTCCTTAGCCGATGCTTTATCGTCTCCTTCCTTCCCACTCCCTTCGAGCTCGGAAATCATGGAATCAAGAGTGGATTTTTCCAGGATCTCCGTGATCTCCTCGTCTGTCCCGGCGATCCCCTCGATGTCCTCGATGTCCGCAGGGGGCCCTGTTCTCAGATCATCTGCCTCAGAAGTCTTTTCGCCACCACCTTTCTTAGTCTTGAGTAGCTGCCTTTCCTCAGGCGACAGTTCATGATGGGGGCTTTTTCTGCTCCCTTTGATTCCTGAAGCCATAGAGATCATGGAATTAAGGACAGACTGATCCAGGGATTCGGTCCTCTCCTCACCTGGTCCGGCGATTGGTTTAGAGGAAGGGTTCTCTTTCTTTGGACCACCGGGCTTAGCAATCCTCTTGCCGTCACCCTTTCTAGATTTGGGGGTTGGCCTTGCACCAGCGGTTGATTTATGACGTAATTTCTGACGACTTTGTCCAGTCTTGGAGTCCTTTGGGACTATTGAACCAGGCAGGGATGTTTTCCGGGAAAGGGTCTTGCTCTTAGTTGCCCCGGTACTCTTTTCTGATGGCGAAGGACGCCCCTGTTTCTGCGCAGGAGTTTGGGAAGTCTCCTCCCCCTCATCTTTTCTCTGTTTGGATGTGACCCTCTTCTTCACCTCCGACTTAGAGCGCCTTCTCCGTCTGACCAGTTTGATTTGGGAGTCCTTTGTATCCTTGAAAAGGCTCTCCAACAACGACGTAGTGTCATCGGGAGGATCGTGCTTTCCCTCAGAGTCATCCTTCTTATCGTTCATTTGCTTGTCTCCTGTTCAGAATCGCCATTTCCAGAGACGATCATAGCGGTGCCTCTGCGCATGACAATCCGAACAAGAAATGAAAACCAAGTGCATTTCATCAATAACACCAATATTCATACTTTCCCACGCCTCCAGGTTGAAGGCAACTAGTGGCCGAATCAAAGTAGTAGGCAAAAAAGTGACTGCACTCTGCTTGAAAATGCACAACGAGCGCTAACCCCCTGGCCTGTGGGAGCGTAGCAGACTTGTGCGCCTCCGGCGTAAACCCCCCTCATAGGCCCGCGGAGTTAGCCCTCGGCCATGAGCTCGGGCCGAATGGCGAGCGAATGATAGCAACCAGAAAGTCCCCACATTTGCAGGTTTCCCCATGGCCTGTCACGGGGGAGCTTCAATTCCCACACTGCGGGAGGGTCCCTGGTTTCTATGCACTCAGGATTTTAATCCCGGTTCTTACGACGTCCTCAGACTGCCTTGAAATCCTTGAGGGGTTCATCAAACTCTACACCGACCACATGGAAATCTTCACCTTCCATGCTGCGTTTGCTTTTATGTCTCGCGGTCCCTTTAACCTTGACGATAGTGTGGGCACCGTAAAGCGTTATATCTCGAAGCTTGTCTCCCACTTCTATCCTCTCAAGAATGTCAATATACTTATCTCGCACTAACATTCCGACCCCATATGCTGTGCAGTCAAAAATCTCCAGTTCATAGGTCCTGTCTTTTCGGGATTCGTCCTTTACCTTCACGACAATACTAACAAAGTCCGGTATTTCATCACCTCTTCGGTCTCGCCTTCGTTTTTCTCTAATGTCTATGAATTCAGGAAAACTGACGACAAAGCCTTTGTCCGTTTCTTCACCAGCAACACTCAGACATCGCGTGTTGAAACGGCAAGACGTCTCCCTTAGTGAAAACAGGGCCATCATCCGTGAACCTGACTGAATAAGGGCATTTCCTTCCTCAGGACTCAGCTTTTCAATAACCAGGGCTGATTCCTCTTCAGTGTTTGAAGATGTGTCCCCGTAATTGACCTCTACAATCCTTGAAACAAATGGTCGCTCATGCCCTTCAATCTTAATGGTGATTTCTGTCTTACGGGCAATTAGGTACTCAACGGTCCCTATGATCTTTTGTCTGGCGTCTGAGGATTGAGACATAAACACTTATGCAGGGGGAAATAGACAGTATCTCACAATCCCGTACCCCTTTACGCAGAATGAGGTACTATCTTCTTCTCCCCTCCCATCTCCTTCTGTTGCTTAACGGTTCAATATTAAAGATATTCCCTCGAATTATGAGCAACAACTCAAAGGCCTGAAAAGACCCAGATAAAACCACTCCTCAACACTTGCGCAAACTCCCGTGAGAGGGCTCAAATCTTTCGCGATCAAAAAACCTTGCGTATTACTATCCCTTTACGATGCTAAATCAAAAATACTTCAAGATGTGGTCGTCTATCCCAGCGCACAAGAAAAGCGAATAGAATAAACACTATCATATTGGCGCATTATACCAACCTATCATATTCCAAACATTAATATATGATAATACAATACCTGGGAATATTCGTCAAGAATGTTCAGTGGTTAATTGTATATCAGACGGGATTCCCGAGGCGAGTCTTCAAAGGATGATATCATTTATTCTCCGACTAAGATCGGATGAGCGGCTGAGGGCCTTTCCGTCGACTCCCAACACAGGCACCGCCCCGATAAGAGAATTTGTAATAAAGATATGGCTTGCGGCAAAAAGCCCGTCAGGATCTACTTTTTCCTCTTGGACCCTGTAACCCCAATCGAGGAGAAGCTTACATACTTCTTCTTCCATGATCCCCGGCAAAACATGGGGCGATACAGGCCGAACAACCTTCTTGCCGGTGACCAGTAGAATGTTAGCCGTATTGGTCTCCGATATACTCCCATCGGTGTTCATGATCAACGCTTCGTCAACACCTTGGTTTTTGGCCCATTTTCCGGCCAAATGATAATAGAGGTAGTTGAGGGTCTTGTGGTCTGCAAGTGGTGAATGACGAGGGTGGGGATAGGTTGCGAGCCATAACCCCGGTTCGCTAATCCCTGACAAGCGGTGGATATACGGCTTCGCCGTCAAAATAACCTTGTGATCAAAAGGAGGCCTTTCTCGGCCTCCCCACGCGGCAATCACCTTGACCGCCACAGTTTCTTCCTCATACCCATTTTCATGGATCACCTGATCAATAATTCCCCTCCACGAAAGATTAGGCTCCGGTCGATCAAAAAGGGCCTGCCATGCACTGGCAAACCGAGCCATATGGGCGTCGAGGTGTTTGGCCTCCCCTTGATCGACTCTTATGGTTTCGAAGAACCCATATCCATATTGAAACCCCAGGTCGGTGATCTTCATGACGCCCTGATCCAATGGATGAATGGACCCGTTCACCCAAGCCACCTCTCTCTCACATTCTCCTTTGCCTTTTTCTTCAAATACCCCCATTAGGGTCTTGCCTTTTTGCAGTGTTTCGTCATACTCATCCGAAGGTTCAGAGTCATAGACGATGCCTCCTCCCACGGAAAAAAGCATGTTCCCATCACAGATCGTCGCCGTACGAATAGCAATAGACAGGTCCAAGGTATCATGGAAACTCACGTACCCTATTGAACCGGTATAGATATGGCGCCTGTGTGGCTCCAGCTCGTCAATGATTTCCATGGCCCTTATCTTGGGACAACCGGTGATCGATCCCCCTGGAAACGTTGCCTTAAGCAGGTCTACAGAATCGCAATTGCCAGACAGTGTTCCTTCAACAATCGAGACCAAGTGATACACGTTTTCATATGCTTCTACCCTTTTGTGTTGCGTCACCCGGACGGATCCGCCCTCGCAAACCCTTCCCAAATCGTTTCGCAAAAGATCGACGATCATGGAAAGCTCAGCATCATCCTTTTTGCTTTCTTCCAATTCAAGGGCGAGGGCCCGGTCTTCCGCTTCCATCTTTCCTCTGGGCCTGGTGCCTTTGATGGGTCTGGTCTCAACAGACCTTTCCTGCCGCATTAGAAATCTCTCAGGCGAGGTCGAGACAATCTGGTGATCACCGGCATGGATGTAAGCAAAAAACGGGGCCGGATTTGCATCATAAAGGGCAAGGAAGAGGCTGAAAGGATCACCATCAAAGTCTGTTTGAAACCGCTGTGACAAATTCACCTGATAGACATGGCCAGACGCGATATAGGCCCTGATCTTTTCGACCTGAATTATATAATCGACCTTGGCGAAATTAGAGCAAAACCCATGCAGACTTCCCTCAAAGGACCCTTGATCCGAAGGTCTTGTATCAAGAACGGATCTAAACCAACCCAAATCGTCATCCAGACTATCTTGCCCCTCACATACACGATTCGAAATACAGAGCCACGTGTGCCCGCTTTTCTTGTCCTGGGTCACAATGACCGACGGCGCGAAAAGGCAGATATCCGGAAGGCCAAGATCATCAAACGATGTACGGGGAAGATCTTCAAGGACTTCTTTCAGGTCGTAGGAAAGATACCCCATGAGGCCGGCCCCCATGGGCACCGGCAGTCCGGGATCGTTCAGGCGGAAGGTTCTAAGTATCATGCGAAGGGTGTCAAAAGGATCCGCTTCGAACCGGATGGTTTTCTCTCTGATTGTAATGGCCATGTGACGGCCACGGCCCGAAAAGCTAAGCCAGGGTCTTGTGCCGAGGATATGATATCGAGCGCAATCGAGTTCACCTCCGCTCAAAAGCACCACCGTCCCGGGAATCATAGCAAACCGGGAGGAAAAGGCCTGAAAGGAACTACCTAGGTCAATCTCCTTTAGATGAATACTCCTTATCTCACCTGCCATTTCTCTGAGGTCATACACGGTGAATAATCCCTAATACTGCAAAAGTTGAGGATACTGTCCTGCCATGGAAGGACTTCGCCAAAGGGCAAATCCCTCTCATCCCGACGCAGGGGCATCAACAGAAAGTCCCTGGCGATTCGTCCTGCCGGGGGAGGGGCCGACACAATCCTCCGGCAGTGGTTTTGCTTGGCAAGAGTTCAGAGGTCCCAGCCTAAGAAAATTCTTCACCACCAAGAATCCATGCTCTGTAAGAAAGCTCTCAGGATGAAATTGGACACCATGAAGAGGAAACAAGGGGTGAGATATTCCCATGACCACCCCGTCCTGGCTCCGGGAGGTAACCAGTAGCTCATTCCCCTCCAACCGAACAACCAGCGAATGATAACGGGCCGCAACAAAAGGAGAAGGAATGTTTTCGAAAAGCCATTGATGATGATGCTCAATGAGACTTGTCTTCCCGTGCATGGGAATGGGGGCCTGAACCGTTTTCCCTCCAAAGGCCTCGTTAATGCACTGCATCCCCAGGCACACGCCCAACACCGGGACCCTATCACAAAAGGCCCTAACCAATTGGACAGAGATCCCCGCATGCGCCGGGTCTTTGGGTCCCGGACTGATAAGGATATAATCAGGGTGAAGCGCTTCGACTTCCTCTATCGATACCTTGTCACATCGATGCACGTCAATATCAAGGTCATAGTGCATGAACATCTGCACCAGGTTGTAGGTAAAGGAATCGTAATTATCGATGACCAGCAGCTTTGCCGATTTCATATACAACTCAAAAAAAAGCCACCCAGACACGAGTCTGGGTGGCTTTCGCCTATGGCATAACTCAGTTAGATAGCAAAATATCGTGTTCACCCATATGCGTCAAGGATTTTCTTCCCGTAAAACGGCAAGGAGCCAAACAAAAAACTATAATTTTATCAAAATCTCTCGAACGGTCAATTCCAGGCTATCTTTTTGTTTTATCAGCCTAGACACCTTTTTTGCGTTTTGCGTGATCAGGTCATTCGACACACACTCATCTATGGCTTCTGCAATTTTTCGGGTCGTTAGTCTGGAACGCCATACGGGCCTGGCCCCGAGCTGGGCTCGAAATACTTGATGTCCCCAGTAATACTGATCCAGGGCATGGGGGACGATGATTTGTGGCACGCCGCTGATGGCGGTGGTTGCCGTGGTTCCTGCGCCGCCATGATGAATTACGGCCTTCATGCGGGGAAACAGATCCAGATGCGGATATCTTTTGATAAAGAAAATATCAGCAGAATCTGAGAACCCGGTGGGCTCATCCCAAAACTTGGATATCACCACACGCTCTCCCACTGATCGTGCGGCATCCGCAATCATCCCAACGCAACCCATCTGATCCTGTTTCGGCATGCTTCCGAAGCCCGCATAGACAGGAGGAGGCCCGGCGTTTAAAAATTCCTCCAACTCACGCATGGGCTGCGCAGGCTGATCAAGATGCATATATCCGGTCTGCCTGACGGTAAAACCCAAGTTCGGGGGCACTTCGGCTATCGCCTTATCGGAGGCCACGATGACGCCTTTGCCCAAAACATGGCACCATGAATCCCTTATCGGCCGCAATCCCAACTGTTTTCGTTTCTTGTTGACATCCGAGGTTAAAACGAACCGATTGAGTCCCCTCATCGCTGACCATGTCATCCGGTTATACCATTGGGGAAGGCCGTGGGTCTTGAAGGCAGGGCAAGGGTGTTGGCCGGATGGCAGGAGCTGTGGGGTAAAAGCAACATAACGATATGGGATGCCCATGTGTTCTGCGACAGTGGACAGAGCAAACACCAGCGAGGCGCCCACCACCAGGTCTGCTCCGGAAATGATCTCCGGAAGAACCCCAAATTGGCCAACCATTTCTTTGCGCACATAGGAGACAAACCGCAAACCGGAACGAAAAGAATAGACATCCTTCATATGATCAATAAAAACGGTCAGATTCGTCCCCAAAGGCTGATAGGAACATCCAAGTTCCTCGGCCCACGCCGTTTTCTCAGGGGGGCCGGCCAAAAGCACGTCGTGCCCGGCTGCCTTCAGGGCCAATGAAAGGGCCAGCATGGGTTGGACATCACCGCGTGAGCCAAATGTTGTCAAAATGATTCTCATTTCTTGACTTTCTCACCTTTTTTGAAGAGATTCAATTGAGAATCCCGGCCGGTCAAAAATCCCGAAAAAAGGAATGGCCTCGGTTTTACCTGACAAAATGAAGAAATTACTTATTACAGGCACCAGCGGCTTTTTGGGGTGGAACATCAGTCAGATCGCCGAATTTGATTGGACCGTTTCGGGCACCTACTTTGCGCACCCCTTGACTATTCCTCATATCACCCTTGCAAAGGTGGATCTGACTCTGTTTAGAGACCTGAAACGCCTCTTCAATGATGTCAAACCGAATGCCGTGATCCATACAGCTGCCATGACGGATCCGAACTTCTGTCAACAAAATCGCGCTCTATCCCACAACATTAACACACAAGTCCCCATAAACATCGCCGGTCTCTGTTCAGGCCTTGAGATTCCGTGTCTTTTCACGTCTTCGGATCTTGTCTTCGATGGGTTAACCCCACCCTATTCGGAAGACGATGAACCCTCGCCGATTTCTTTCTATGGGGAACAGAAGGCCTTGGCAGAAGCCGGCATGAAGGATCGATATCCTTCGACGGTGATTTGCCGCATGCCCCTGATGTTTGGCGATCCCGGGCCGGTGGCTGCAAACTTTATTCAGCCGATGGTTCACGCCATTCAGTCAGGGGAGACTATCAATCTCTTTGCAGATGAATTCAGAACCCCTGTGAGCGGGAGAGATGCGGCAAAGGGGCTCTTGATTGCTTTGGATAAGTTGCCTGGAATTATTCACCTTGGAGGGCCGGAGAGAATTTCTCGCTATGAATTCGGCAAACTGCTGTCCGAGACCTTTAGATTTTCAAATGCTCGATTGAACCCTTGCCGACAAGAAGACCTGAAGATGCCCGCACCCAGGCCTCCCGACGTCTCTCTTGACAGTTCAAAAGCCAGGGCCCTGGGGTTTAACCCAAAATCACTCAAAGAAGAGATGGAAGCACTGAGAGATTGAGGGTGAAGGCAAGTGGAAGGTTTAGTCAAAACTAATTGATATACTTGGGTTTTTAGTTTTATGGTTGCGGGCCTTCAGTCTTCGGTCGTCGGCCTTCCACCTAAATTATTACCGCTGGACAACCGTGACGGATATTTGATATTTTAGAGGTGTTAAGGAATCCTGGTCTGTCACCCCGAAACGCCCCTCGGCGCAAGGAGATTGACATGCTGATTTCCACCGCGAACTTCAATCCGGATTACTTGTTATACGGGGGCGCCGTTGGAATATTATTAGGATTCGGTTGCTTCATATATTTCCTGTACCGACGGATCCGCTGTTTATACCACACTCTGGCCGGACGAAAAACCACCTCCCACAGACTCTTCTCCAGTATACGCAGCTTCGTTTTGAACCGTAGGGTAAGGGGCAACTCACTTGGTTTCTATTTTGGCGCGGTCTCTTTTTTTGCTTCTCTGCAATGCATAGGTCACTTGTCTTGGAGGTGCATTGCTGTCCAAGAAATATCTGAGAACAGCTTTTGGTAGACATAAGTGCTTGATTTGACATGTTCGTCAGATTCGATTGAAATTC
>CAZCCX010000052.1:0-11214 GCA_964497115.1 uncultured Desulfobacteraceae bacterium | reverse complement strand
TAAAGGCCTTGATATTTCCCCCTCTCTGATATAGAAACTCGTAAGATTCGGGAGGTTTGGTCATTTTATGAAGAGAATCATCACGATAGACGGCCCGGTGGCATCTGGTAAGAGTACTCTCAGCCGCCTTGTAGCCAGAAGATTGAATTTTCTCTATCTGGACACCGGAGCTATGTACCGTGCTGTCGCCCTTCAAGCCAAAAGGCATGGGGTAAATCTCACGGAGACACTTACATTATGGGAGCTTTGCAGAAACCTTGACCTGCGTTTTAGACCGGATGGAGAGAAGACCAGACTGTATATAGGCGAAGAAGATATATCATTGGCCATTAGAACGCCTGAAATGGACATGCTCTCTTCCGAAATCTCGGCCATCAAGGAGGTCAGAAAAGCCATGACAGACCTTCAACGTAAGATCGGCCAAGCAGGGAACCTGGTGGCTGAAGGCCGGGACATGGGGACTGTTGTGTTCCCGAACGCAGAACATAAGTTCTTCCTCACTGCACCCATTGAGGTGAGGGCCGAAAGAAGACATCATGAGAGGATAAATAGAGGGGAAACTGTATCCCTGAACGAGGTGCAAAAAGGCCTCAAGCAAAGAGACTATCAGGACGAGACGCGCCCCATAGCCCCGCTGCGACCAGCCAAAGATGCAAAAATAATCGATACCACCGCGTTGAAGCCTGATCAAGTTCTTGAAAAGATCCTGGGAGAGATATCGCCCCAGGAGCCATAAAACCGGTTATCTGTCTCAATAGAGGCACTTCTTAAAAAAAGGATAAATTTGTGTGTAAATAGTTGAGATTTATTTTTTTATCTGGTAAATAGGACATTTTTGGTAGTCTACTTTTCGGACTGAACACTTAGGGGGTAATTGGTTTAATGGAGAAACTAACTACAGAAACAGGAGAAGATCCTATCAACGAGTTTGAACCCGTCCATGAACACCCTGAAATCAAACAAGATTCTTCCGATGTAGAAACGGTTGTTGTTGAGAAAGGTTCGAAAGCTGATGGGGAAGAAAACTTCCTTGAAATGTATGAAGAAAGCCTGAAGACCATGCAGGAAGGTGAACTTGTTCGGGGGGAGATTGTCCAGATCGAAAAAGAGTTTATTCTGGTGGATATCGGGTACAAATCAGAGGGACAGATTCCCATGGAGGAGTTTATCGACTCCGAAGGAAACTTGACGGCCAAAGTGGGTGACAAATTGGACGTGCTATTGGAGAAAAGGGAAGATGACCGTGGGAAAATTCTCCTCTCCAGAGATAAGGCTACCAAGATCAAGATATGGGACGACATCAAAAAGATCTATGAAGAAGATGGGAGCATCAAAGGCAAGATTATCTCCCGCATCAAAGGGGGCATGACCGTTGACATAGGTTTGCAGGCTTTTCTCCCCGGCTCCCAGATCGACCTCAAGCCTATAAAAGACTTCGACACCTTGATCGGAACGGAACACGATTTTAAGATCCTGAAATACAACAAACGTCGAGGAAATATCGTGCTATCCCGGAGAGCGATCCTTGAAGCGGAACGTGCATTCCTCAAGGAGGAGACCCTCAAAAATTTGGAGGACGGGGCCGTCGTGGAAGGCGTAGTAAAGAATATCACAGACTATGGTCTATTCATCGACCTGGGCGGCATTGACGGTCTTCTGCACGTCACAGATATTTCCTGGGGTCGTGAAGGGCATCCATCGGAAAGGCATCAGGTGGGGGACAAGATTTCAGCCAAGGTCCTAAAATTTGACAGGGAGACAGAGAGGGTATCCTTGGGACTCAAACAATTGACTCAGGATCCCTGGTCCAGAGTCCATGAAAACCACCCAATTGGGGCTAGAATTCAAGGTAAAGTGGTTAGTTTAGCAGATTATGGGGCCTTTGTGGAAGTGGAGGAAGGTGTTGAGGGATTAATTCATGTTTCAGAGATGTCTTGGACCCGAAAGATCAGGCACCCATCTCAAGCAGTAAAACGGGGTGATACAGTGGATGTAATGGTCTTGAGCATTGATCAATCCAACAAACGTATTTCTTTGGGACTTAAGCAGGTAGCCCCCAATCCCTGGGATATTATTGGGGAAAGATACCCGATCGGGACCACCATAGAGGGGAAGATAAAGAATATCACTGATTTTGGGATCTTCATTGGAATTGATGAGGGGATAGATGGCCTTGTTCACATCTCGGATCTTTCTTGGACAAAGAGGATAAGAAAACCCTCTGACATATACAAGAAAGGACAAGAAGTCCAAGCCGTAGTCCTCAACATTGATAAAGAACGCGAGCGTTTTTCATTGGGGGTCAAACAATTAACCCAGGACCCATGGCTGCTGGTCCCGAAAAAATACAAACCTGGCACCCGGATCACTGGTGCCGTAACAAACATAACTGACTTTGGCGTCTTCGTTGAGCTAGAGGAGGGAATTGAGGGTCTTATTCATGTCTCCGAATTATCAAAAGAAGAGAGCAGCAACCCCTTAGGTCGGTTTAAGGTGGATGACGTCATCCAGGCTAAAGTGCTCAACGTTTCACGCAAAGACAAGAAAATTGGGCTATCGGTCAGAAGGCTGGATGAAAGTGACGATAAGGATGTCTACAAGAGCTATATTGACAATAAGCAAGAGGCTACTTCAAACCTGGGAGACCTGCTAAAGGAGCGAATGTTCAATCTGCAGCGTCAGAATACTGAAGAAGCCCTGGAGGAGCCGGAGAATGAGGGGGATTCTGCTGCCGAAGAGTCTTCCGCAGAAAGGTGTGACGGCCACTAGACTATCAAACTCCCGCACACCTCCGGATAAACACCCCGGCCAGCATAGGAAGACCTGAAAAAATCCCGTCAAGAAAGGGTAGGCTCAATAAGGAAGATCAGTTTGAGAAGAGAATACCTGCTGACACACCTCGTGTCTCGAAGGTTTTTCACGCTCATACTGGATCTTTTTTGTGGAACATTCTGAGATCCGATGTCCAATTTGCTGGAGCTTATCCAAGGACGCAGTCTCTAAAGAAAACTACTCACGTCCCCTTTTCCCGCCCGAATAATCTCTGGCACATCCCCTATTAAGGAGATTACACTGGAGGGGTTTGGATATAACCCGCCCCCGTCAATCACGATATCTAGGTTGGGAGAAAAGGACTCTTTGATCTCATATGGATCGTCCAACCCTGCACTGGTGCTTATGATGGGGCGGCCCAAGGTTGTCACAATGGCCAAACAGATCTTGTTGTCCGGAACACGTATACCGACCGTTTTTCTCTTGGTCAGCATGATCTTCGGCACCATCTTTGTTCCTTCTAAGACAAAGGTGTAAGGACCGGGAAGCAGTCTCCTCATGGTCTTGTAGGCATAATTGCTCACTTGCGCGTAGCGGCTTATCTCTTTGAGACTATCGCAGATAAAAGAGAAGGGCTTACTCAGGACACGATTCTTCAGCTTATAGATACGCTGTATCCCCTTCTTGTTGAACAGGTCACACCCTATCCCATAGAAGGTATCCGTGGGATAGGCGATCAGCCCACCCTTGTCCAGCACTTCGCAGACTCTATTGATGAGACGTTGTTGAGGATTCTCGGAATTGATAGAGACTATCATAGTCCCGCAGCTTATCTGATACACTGTTATTATGTCAATCGCATTGGTAATGCCTGAAATTTCTCTGTGATCTACGTCTTGTAATAATAGAAAAAGAGTGTTAAAATAATAGGTTATGAAATTACCTCGCGGTTTCACGTATCAACTTTGCCTTCTGGAGGGGGACCTAGAATGGATTCAGGCACGATGTTAACCCTATTCTCTCTCTTGTTTGGGCTCATTCTGGGGAGTTTTCTTAACGTATGTATCCATCGAATCCCTCGGAAGGAATCCCTTGTTCGTCCCCCCTCCGCTTGTCCGCAATGCAATGAGAGGATCAGGTTTTATGACAACATTCCTTTAGTCAGTTATGTTATCCTCAGAGGCAAATGCAGGTTCTGCAAAAAACCGATACCCATCCGCTATCCCATCGTGGAACTCCTCACTGGATCGCTGAGCATGTCTCTGTTTGTCAAATACGGCCTAACCCCTCATTACTTTCTCTTTTTCTTCTTTTCAGCCTCTCTTGTCATCGTCACCTTTATAGACCTCCGTCACAAAATCATCCCTGACGTCATTTCTTTACCCGGTATTTTGGTGGGGGTGGCCGCAGTATCTCTCTTCAGGCTGAACGGCCTTTCTTGGAAGGATTCATTGATCGGCATGATTATAGGAGGAGGTTTGCTTTATCTCATCGGTGTCAGTTATGAGTGGCTTAGAAAAAAGGAAGGAATGGGAATGGGAGACGTAAAACTACTGGCCATGATCGGTGCATGGATGGGTTACATGGCATTGCCTTATATCATTCTCATCTCCTCCCTGACAGGGATCATCATCGGTGGTGGCTCCCTTCTTCTAACTAGAAGGGATCTTAGACAAAGAATCCCTTTTGGGCCTTTTCTCGTTCTTGGGACGCTGATGACCCTTTTCTTTGAGATAGAGCTAAAAGCCTTATGGTTTTCTTATTTGAATTTGATGGGCCGCTAGACGTCAGAAAAGGAGCCTCCACGAGGTTGAACTTGGTTCGCTACGCTCATCATTGGAATAATGGAATTGTAGAATGATGGGTTCTGAAAAAATGGAATAATGGATTGTTGATTATTTATCACTTGAAAACAGAACGATTAAGTGAAACAATTTTTTTAAGAATCAACATTCCAATCTTCCATCATTCTGTCATTCCATAAGCGGGGCAAACTCTTGCGCCTCGATAAAGTGCCTCAACTTTAACAAGTTATAGAGTTCCCGAGATGTAATTATTTTGAAACTTCCGTTCTACAGTCTAAGAACAGGGATATTTTCCTATTTGACATTCCTGATTGCCTCCGCCATGCTCCTGATCAATGTGGTCATGGTGGAATTCGCAAAAAGAGATCTCGTCCAGGCCAAGGTCCACTCGGCCCAGCTGTTGATTCGTGCCTTAGAACAAAATCTTGTGCAACTGAGTGGTTTCAGACAAAGGGATTTAACAGACCTTGTTTCAGAGATTCAATACGAAAAGAGCCTCACTAGGCTGCTTGACGAGGGGAATTTCTCAGGGGCCGTAATCGTAGGTTCCAGGGGGGAACCTCTTGTTGCTGCCGGCTCCATCACAAGGGCGAATACGCTTGACTCATTCCTTGCCAGAAGGGCCATGGAAACAAGGATGGGATCGATCAACTACAGTGGAAGCGCTTGGGGAGTCATCTGGCTGTCCGATAAGGAGTTCAGGATATCGGAACCTGTTTTGTTTGAAGGCCGTTCCTTGGGGGGAATCACCATCACGGGTTCACTCACGCCCATCTACCAAGCCCTCAGAAAATCTGAAAAGGTTATCCTCTTCTATATCATCTTGGATACGATGTTTATTGTGCTTGTCGGCATATACCTTCTGTCTCGAATCGTGGTGAAACCCATCCACAATCTTCTCCACATGACAGACGCATACCAGGGAGGAGAAATTGCCCTCCTCTTTGATGAGACTTCCAGAAATGAGATTGCGAGACTCTCTCGTTCCCTGGGCAATATGCTCAAGCGTCTCGATGAAAACAAGAAAGACATGAAGACTCATATTTCTTCCCTGGAAGAGACGAACAAAGAACTTCAGCAGGCACAAAATGAATTGCTGAGATCTGAAAAGCTTGCTTCTGTAGGCCGTCTGGCAGCTGGTGTGGCCCATGAAATCGGTAACCCCATAGGTATCATCTTCGGCTATTTGGAACTGATCAGAAAAGGAGACATATCCGAAGAAGAAAGAGAGGATTTCCTGGATCGAATCCAATCGGAGATAACCAGGATTAACCGAATCATCGGCGAACTTCTTGGCTTCTCCCGTCCCTCCAGCGCTGAAGTTCAAGATATCCATATCCACGATGTGATCCGCGACACAACCAGCATGCTGAAGCCCCAGCCTATCTTTGATAAAATTCAAATCGACTTAGCGCTGAACGCTCCCAATGACACGGTCCGTGCAAATCCCAGTCAGTTGCAGCAGGTTTTGGTCAACATTATGATGAACGCCGCGGATGCCCTCTCTGAAAAAGACGCCGATAATGAAAATGAGTCTGAAAGGAGATTCATTATAGAGAGCAAGAACACGGACCGTACGATCAAAGTAAGGCTGATCGACAACGGCCCCGGCATGCCCGAGGAGGCATTGCCTCGTATCCTCGATCCTTTCTATACGACCAAAGATCCGGGAAAAGGGACGGGTCTGGGACTTTCCGTGTCTTACAGGATCGTGGAGGGAATGGACGGAACTATCAGTGTTGAAAGCGCTTTGGGAAAAGGTACAACCATCATGATTGACCTTCCCCTTTGCCCCGACGCTGCAAAAGTCAGGGAGGAAAAGTAGCTGTGGCTGAGAAACGTCTCCTCATCGTCGATGATGAAGAAAACATGCGACACATGCTTCAGGTGATGCTGCAAAAAGCGGGATATGTTGTCCAAACGGCAGCCGATGGTGTGGAGGCTCTCGAACAGATAGCCAAACAAGACTTTGATTTTGTCCTCTGTGACCTGAGAATGCCTAATATGGACGGAATGACCTTCTTAGAAAAATCAAGGCAGACACATCCGGATCAGACAGTCATCATGATGTCGGCATACGGCACAATAGATACCGCGCTGGAAGCCATGATGATTGGAGCTTACGATTACGTCTCCAAGCCTTTTAAGCAAGACGAGGTCCTCCTCACCTTGAAAAAGGCTGAAGAGAGAGAACGACTCAAAAGGGAAAACGTAGAGCTGCAAAATCGGTTGAGAAAGATCGAACAGAAGTATTCCTTTGGCAATATCGTAGCCCGCAGCGAGGCCATGGCCCATGTCTTTGAACTTGTCGAAAAGGTGGCCAAGCATAAGACCACGGTCCTTATCACCGGGGAGAGCGGGACCGGTAAGGATCTGATTGCCAAGACCATGCACTTCAACGGAAACAGGGCTTCGGTCCCCATGGTCTCCATAAACTGCGGCAGTATTCCGGAAAACCTCCTGGAGAGTGAACTGTTTGGATATAAGAAGGGGGCTTTCACGGATGCCGTCAAGGATAAGCCGGGGCTTTTTGACGAGGCAGACGGTGGAACCATCTTTCTGGATGAGATTGGAGAGCTCCCCCTCTCTTTGCAGGTGAAACTCCTTCGAGTCCTACAGGAAGAAGAGATCTCTCCCTTAGGATCAACAGTCTCAAAAAAGATTGACGTACGCGTCATTGCAGCAACCTCCAGAGATCTTCAAAAGGAGGTAGACGAAGGCAGATTTCGGGAGGATCTCTTTTACCGAATCAACGTCATGAAGATTCATCTCCCCCCCCTGAGAGAAGGGCGCGGCGATATCCCCCTGCGCGTTGGGTGCTTCATCAATCTTTTCAACCAAAAACTGGAAAAGGATATAGAGGGCCTTTCTTCTCAGGCCATGCCTATTCTCATGGCATACTCTTGGCCGGGCAATATTAGGGAATTGGAAAACGTGATAGAGAGGGCCATCTTGCTGGGAAAGGGAAGATGGATCACCCCAACGGACCTCCCCCAATCCATCACCTCGGTCCGGCACCCTTCTTCCTCCGACGCGCCGGAGCACACCCTCTCTATAAAGAAGGCATCCAAGACCCTGGAACGCGATCTGATTCAGAAGGCCTTGGAGCTCACGGAGGGCAACCGCTCTAAGGCGGCAAGAATCCTGGAGATCAGCCGACCCATACTCATCTCTAAGATCAAGCAGTATGAACTCTAGGACCGTTTCAGGGTTTCATGAAGGAGAATCACATGCCTATAGGTAAACCGATCAATATAGCCGACGATGATTTCGAAAGGGAGGTCCTACAGAAAGAGGGGATTGTGGTCGTGGACTTTTGGGCACCCTGGTGCGGTCCCTGTCATACCATGGCCCCTGCCCTAGAGGCCTTTGTGGCCAGCAATTCAGGGAAGATAAAAGTCTGTAAAATAGACGCGGATGATAACCCAAAAACCGCAGAACAATATGAGATAAGAAGTCTCCCCACGGTAGTCTTCTTCAAGGATGGTCAGGTCATAGAAACTCACGTGGGAACCCTGACTCAACCGGGCCTACAGGCCAAGTTGGACGTTTTGCTTGAATGATAGGTATTTAGACTTTTCTATCCCTCTGCTACCTTATTATAGAGCGGTGATATCTCCCGTAATGTCTTCACCGCGTCCTTTAGCACAACCAGAAACCGGGCGACATCTTCCTCCGTGTTTTCTACACCGAAAGTGATAACCATTGTGCCTTGGGCGTCGGCAAAACCACGACCAATGGATAACAGGACATGTGAAGCCCGCAGGGCTCCAGCAGCACAAGCCGACCTGGTGGAGACAGCAATACTCTCCTCATCCAATATCAAAACCACACTCTCCCCTTCGATGTACTTGATAGATACAGATACCAGATTGGGCAGGCTATATTTTGGATGTCCATTGATGAGATACTCATCAATATGACTGGGCAATCCCTCAAGGAGTCTTGCCTTGAGCTTCCTGGTTTGATCAATCCTTGAATCCATATCCCGCTTGGCCAGGTCTGCGGCAACACCCATACCGACAATGCCGATCAAGTTTTCAGCGCCTGCCCGTTTGTTGTTTTCCTGAACGCCCCCGTCCAACAACGGCCACATCTTGGTTCCGCTGCGAACATACAATCCGCCCATGCCTGTCGGCCCGTAAAAGGTGTTTGATGCAAAACTGAGCAAATCCACCCCCAATGCTTGAACATCTATGTGCACAACCCCCACCGAATCCACAGCATCCGTGTGAAACAAGACGTTCTTCTCTCTTGTTATTGCGGCAATTTCCTTGATGGGCTGAATCGTACCGATTTCATTGTTGCTGTGCATGATAGAGACCAGAATGGTGTCATCCCGAATCGCTTTGGCCACGTGATCAGGATTGACTCGTCCATACTCATCCACCGGGACAGAGGTGACTTTATAATCCATCATCTTCAAACGCCGGAAACTCCGAAGAACCGCACTATGTTCTATATTCGATGTAACAATATGTTTGCCTTTGGCGGCATGGGCAAAGGCCACGCCCTTTACGCCAAGATTCACAGACTCAGTCCCGCCGGATGTAAATACCACTTCTTTTGGATTGGGGGCATTGATCAGGCTGGCCACGGACTCACGAGCCTTGTTCATTACTTCAGCGGCCTGGTCGCCAATCTGGTGCTGGCTGGATGGATTGCCATAATTCATTTTTGCGGCATCTATGATCGCGTCTTGAACTTCGGGTAGAAGCGGGTTTGCCGAAATATGATCCAGATTAATGATATTCATTTTCATCTCCTTCAGCATCTCTATCGTTCGTGGTCATCTAAACGGCCGACTGACAACTCTTGCAGGCTGTCTCTCCTTCTGGGATCTCAGTATCACAATAGGGGCAATAGCATGCCTCTTCCTTCTGGGAGGAAAGATGCTCATCTTTGCGTTTGAGTTCTTTCTCCCCTTTGCCCATTTTCCGGTCTTCATAGTTGTTGATGGCCAACTGCAAGGCGTCCGCCCCCAGATTCGAGCAATGAAGCTTATTTTTCGGTAACCCCTCTAGGGCCTCTGCCACATCCTTATTGGTTATTCTTTTTGCCTCTTCAAGGCTTTTTCCTTTGGCCATTTCAGTCAGCATGCTGGAGACCGCGATGGCGGCGCCGCATCCGAAGGTCTGAAATTTGATATCATCGATATGATCATCTTCTATTTTAAGGTAGATGGTCATCATATCGCCACATAAGGGATTCCCGATTTCCCCCACACCATCGGCGTCCTCAATCACACCCACATTCTTGGGACTCTTAAAATGCTCCATTACCTTTTTGGAATACATGTCAGCGCCCTCCCTCTAATTTTACTCTAAATTAATCACTTATTTCTCATAGTAAACAACCGGACTGAAAAAACACAAACAATCATAAACACCCCCGAATATTATTTAACGGAAGACCCCTCGAAGGGGTCTGAAAAGGCAGCCAATGCAGAATACCTACAATTAAAAGGCTCTTCACCCAAATCTCCGGCTATCATCAGAGGAGCAAGGCTATATTTTCTGGTTCTTCTCCCAGGATTATTCTGAAGAAGAGCCGCCAATAATCATCTCCTTCATAAGACTCTTCAATAGGAGCGGTTGAAAGAGAATATGGGTGTTTTTTGTAGATGATCAAAAGCTCAAGTTACCGGGGGTTCTTGGGAAGGGAATGACATCGCGGATATTGGTCATGCCGGTAACGAATTGGATGAGGCGCTCAAAACCCAGTCCAAATCCGGCGTGGGGCACTGTTCCAAATCTTCTCAGATCCAGATACCAACCATAATCCTCGGGATCCATGTCGGTCTCTTTCATCCTTTGAAGAAGGGTATCGTAATCATCTTCACGCTGACTGCCCCCAATGATCTCTCCAAACTTGGGCACCAGCACATCCATGGCCCGAACCGTCTTTTCATCGTCATTCACCTTCATATAAAAGGGTTTGATGGCGCTGGGATAGTCTGTCACCACCACCGGTCTCTTAAAGATCTCTTCACAGAGATACCTTTCATGCTCAGATTGTAGATCACTCCCCCAGCTCACAGGGAACTCAAACCCCTCTTTGGCTCTTGAGAGGAGCTCAACGGCCTCTGTGTAGGTCAGACGTTGGAAATCTTCGGATACGACCTTTTCCAGGGTCTCCATAACAGTCTTGTCAATAAAACGGTTAAAAAACTCCATGTCCTCCAGGCATTTTTCCAGGACATCGGTGATGACATATTTGACAAAGGCCACTGCCAGATCAATATCCCCGTCCAGATCGCAGAAGGCCATTTCTGGTTCAATCATCCAGAATTCCGACAAGTGACGGGAAGTGTTGGAATTTTCGGCCCTAAAAGCCGGGCCAAACGTGTAGACATCGCCCATGGCAAGGGCGTAGATCTCGGCGTTGAGCTGACCACTCACGGTCAGGTTAGCCGGGGAGGAAAAAAAGTCCTTCTCGAAATCGGGTTGACCATCCCTTTGAGGTACATCCAGGAGATCAAAGGTGGTCACCTTGAAGATCTCCCCGGCCCCTTCGCAGTCACTCCCCGTAATGATCGGAGTATGAAGATAGATAAAGTCTCTTTCCTGAAAGAAGGTATGAACGGCCTGGCTCATGGCATTTCTGACCCTGGCCACGGCCCCGAAGGTGTTGGTTC
>CAZCCX010000051.1:3369-11305 GCA_964497115.1 uncultured Desulfobacteraceae bacterium | reverse complement strand
AATGCGCTCGCTGTGCATTTTCAGGTTCCCTTGTATACTTTAGAACCCCTGAATTCCAGCACCGTTTATGGACAAGAGTGACCCCAACTATAAACGAAGCAAGTCGAGTTGTTGTTCAACGGCACAAAAGACCCTGTCCACGGTGATGTCTCTCATACACCCTAGATGCTCACATTTCTTCTTCAAGCAGGGGCTGCATGCCATCTCCTGTCTGATCACCACATGGCCCGGCCCATAGGGTCCTGTCCGCCAAGGGGCAGTCGGCCCAAACAAGGCCACAACAGGACAACCCATGGCAGCGGCAAGGTGCATGGGACCGGTGTCCGTGGAGACCAGGAGTTGACATCTGGAATAGAGATGAGCCAATTCTTTGAGATGGGTCTGTCCGGTCAGGTTCAAGGGGTTTTCGTCCATTCTTTGAATGATCTTGTTTACCTTTTCTCGGTCCTGCCTGCTTCCTGTGAAGATAACCTTGCAGGACAATTCCTTTTGTAACCTATCCGCCAAAGCGGCAAATTTCTCTAATTCCCAAAGTTTTGTCGTCCATTTGGCCATAGGATTAATCGCCACAAGGACCTTACCCTCAACCTCATTGTCGTGGAGGATTTTGGCGATGGTTCTCTTGTCAGCTTCTCGGATCGGGATATCCCCCTTCCAAGAAGTCCTTTCACACCCCAGGAATTCGGCCGCCTTCAGGTACTTTTCCACCGCATGCAAATCAGCCGCCACAAAGAACGGGAGTTCCGTCAAGAAGAGCCGGCTCCCTTCCTTCCCCCAGCTGGGGCCGATCTTTCTTCTGCCCCTGGACAGCCCGAGCAATACGGCGCTCTTAAAAAGACCCTGGAGATCGATGACCAAATCGTACGTTTCTGCGCGGAGTTCTCCCAGAAACTTCCGAATTCCTGTTAGGGCAGCGGAGCTTTCCCGGCCCCTGAAGAGCTGTTTTTGCCATGACGTCCTGCGAGAGACAATGACGTGATCGATGGCTCGGTGGCCCTCAATAATTTGACTGGATGGTTCCTCGACGACCCAGTCTATTCTGGCGTTCGGAAAGTGCTCCCTGATCACCTCCAAGAAAGGGAGCGTATGAACCACATCCCCAATGGCACTGAGCTTGATGATCAAAATGCTTCTTGGGCCTCTTTCCATCTCGGATTTCCTCACTACCCCCATCACCTAACGAGGATCCTCTCCTAGAATCCACTTTACCGCATCTAACAGATCTTGGGCAATGTGGCTCGGTTTTATGGGCTGTTGAGGAAGCACGTAGTCGATTTCCCCGAGTCCGTATCCAGTCTTCACCAAAACACCATCGATTTCTAACCGGGATGCCAATTCAATGTCCACATGTCGGTCCCCGACCATATAGGAATTCGGCATATCGATGTCAAAGGCCTCAAGGGCCTGATGAACTAGTCCGGTTTTCGGTTTTCTACAATCACACTCCATACTGTATTCCGGTATAATACCTGCGGGGTGATGGGGACAGTAGAAGATGCCATCAATGATCGCGCCTTTGTTGTTGAGGGATCTCGTCAAGAAGGCATGCATCTCATGCATGAGCTCGATGGGGTAATAGCCACGGGCCACACCCCCTTGGTTGGTTATGACGATTACCCAGAAATCATTGGCATTCAATAACCTCACCGCTTCAACAACACCGGGAAAGATAACGAATCGGCTCAGATGATTGATATATCCCATTTGCTCATTTATAGTCCCATCACGATCTAAGAAAACCGCAGGCTTTTTCATGCCGATTTCTCCGCTCTCAGGTACTCCATTTCCCGCCACACCTCGTCGGGTTCAATGCTCAACATGCAACGATAATCAGAAGAGCACTCTGGTTTCAGGCAGGGCGCACAATCCACTGAATGCCGGACAATTCTCGCATTTCGGCTCCTTGGCCCGGTGGCTATGGGGTCTGTAGACCCAAATATGGCGACCATTGGCACATGAAGGGCCGCTCCAATATGCATGAGTCCTGAATCATTGGTGACGAAGTAATGGCATCTCTCAATCAAGGCCATGACCTCTCCAAGGGTTGTCCGGGCACAGAGATTTAACGAACCATGTTTCATGAGTTCATTAACCTCTGTGCAAATATCTTGATCTCCTTCGCTCCCCATTACAACGGCCTTTGCGCCCCACCGTTGAGCAGCCCAATCTCCGATGGCCGCAAACCGTTCGGCTGGCCATTGTTTGGCAGGGCCGAAAACGGCACCGGGACTCAAACCGATCAAGGCATGATCCCGTCCTATCCCCGCGGCTGCAAGAACAGACTCTATGGCCTTCTTATCACTATCGGCCACAAACACCCTTGGATCTGTACTCTTGGCATCCCAGCCCATGGACCTTAAGATGTAGAGATAATACTCCACTTGGTGAAGGCTCAGGACTTCATTATCTCTAATGACCGCGTGGGACAGCAGAAATCCTCTTCGATCTGTGTTATACCCCACCCTCAAGTTGATACCACCCAAATAGGTCAAGAAAGCGGCCTCAAAGGCATTCTGAAGAAGAATGGCAAGATCGAATTCCTTCCTCCGAATCCGTCCGGCTACCCGGATGATCTCGAAGATGCGGGAGAGATGATCGTTGCCCTTTCTAAAAGGCAACACTTGATCCACGGCCGGGTGGTTTTCCAGCAAAGGGGTGACCCAGGGCCTGGCTACGACGGATATAGTACTCTCAGGAAAATTCTCTCTTACCGCCTCAATGGTGGGGATATTCATGACCACATCCCCGACCCAATTGCTGGGTCGAATCAATATCCGGCGAATTTTTGTCTTGTCGATGGGCCTACCGCCCCTAACCCTAAGCATATTCGAGTCACACTATGATCTATTAGTCCAGGCGCAAAGACCTTAAGCCATCAAGCTCTGTGTCCCCTATCGTTGCATAAAAAACATGACAAGGGGTTCTAGAAAGCAATAATAACAAGGACCTTGGCGTAATTCGAGACTATTTCTGAAAATCACCAAATCTGAATCCCAAGTTAATCCATTCAATTTGTCATGTTTTCTACCCTTTGGGAAAGTCGAGGGTACCGCATCTCCTTTGTTGTCAAGGGTTCGCGGTAGTTTACTACAGCTTCACCCTTGACGCAGCGGATCTGCAGCATCCTCAACTTTTGCAGCGTTAGGGTGTATTCTTTCTTTGTGCTTTTAAGTCTCAGTGGCCGGAGTGTTCTCTTATTTCTTTCTGCAGACAAACATCCAGTCCTCTCTGTGAAGCGATGGAACCCATGCAGAATCCTTTCTGAACATCCGAATCTCTTTTTGAATCGAAAAGTATTTCTCCAGCACATCTCTGATGGTCTTGACCGTGTAAGAATAGGGATGGGCATCCTCTCTGAAGATGGGCAACCATTTTTCGATAAACCTGCGGAGCATGGCGATGGGCGTGGGATGTAAGAAAATGCCCAACATAAATATCCCATCCGCCTTCAGAACACGGCGTATTTCAACGAGGGCCTTTTCTGGATGGATCATGTGATCCAGTGCATTGACACAGATCGCCACGTCAAAGCTCTCGTCCGGCTTTGGGATCTCCTCGGCCGTACTGGTAATCTTTTCACCCTCCGGAAGCCTATCCGAATAGGTCTTCAGGTAGGAGTCCATTAGCGGGTCCAAATAGGTCTTTTTCCCTATGCCAAATAATTGAGCTGAACAGGTCGGACCGCATCCCACGTCAAGGATCGTCGAATCGGCACTCAAACTTCCTTCAATTTCTTTTATCACCGGACCATAGCGGGCATTTACTCGTTCCATCTCGGAACCCAACACCTCATTCCTTTGCCAAAAGGCGTCCTCCTTGGTTTGGGCCTCAGACCATCTCTTCTCCGTCTCTCCCATCATATCCTCTCTTGCTTCCACCTATTTTTTCCGTGACTTTTGGGTTGTCAGACCGCCCGTCCTTTACCCGCTCAAGCGGGGCTACCGTCTCCCTGACCATCCTGAAAAAAGCCTCCTTTTCATCCACCACATCCATCCTGATGGTTAGATAAGCCAGATCAGGGCATGGGGGCACAATCCCCTCCATTCGTACCCAGTCCTTTTCTGTGGTCAGAAGATAATCCGCATGGAGGCTTTTTCTTTCGTCTATCAGGGCCTGAATTTCACGACGCTGAAAAGGGTGGTGATCTTCAAATCTCTTGAATGAAACCACATCGGCCCCCAGGTCAGTCAACGTTTTTATCAACCCTTCCGGTTTAGCAATACCTGCAAAGGCCACGACGCGTTTTCCACTAAGAAAATCATTATTGTGGACCGCTTCGTCTGCAGGAAAAACGATCCTCTCAGGGACGTGATTACTTCTAAAGACTGGCTTACCCGGCCATTCCCTCTTCAATTCATCCATCAACCCATCGGCCGATCCATCATGCCCGGATCTTGTAATCAAGAAGGCGTCCGCCCGCTCAAGACCTGCTCTGGGCTCTCTTAAGGGGCCCCAGGGCAAGAGGTGTCCATTTCCGAAAGGGTTGGATGCATCCATCAAGACGAGGTCCAGGCCCCGGTGCAAGTCCAGATGTTGAAATCCGTCATCCAGGACAAAAAAATCGCTCCCAAACCTTTCGTGGGCATATAAACCGGCGAAATAACGCTTCTTAGCGACCACAACAGGAATGCCCTTCAGTCTTCTTGCCAGGAGGCAAGGTTCATCACCCGCCTCTGCAGGTCTGGCTTTGATGTCATTCCCATCAGAGACCTCAAGGACTCTCCCTTTGTGCCGTCCGCCATATCCCCTGGAAAGAATGGCCACCCGATATCCCTCAGTCAGCGCCCACTTGGCTAACATACAGGCTGCCGGCGTCTTGCCCGTTCCTCCTGCGGTCAAGTTCCCAATGCTGACCACCACCCCTGGAAGGGTCTTCCCTTTCTTTTTTCGACAGGCCATAAGCCGAAACCGAACTCCCAGGCCGTATAGGAAAGAGCAAAGGGCTAAAGGCAGGGTCACCAATGAAAATATTCTACTTTGATGAATTCTCGACCAATCAACCATGTCTATGGCTCTTTTCACTGGGCCGTCCAGTAGGGCCTAGCTCTAAAGGGAAGACGTTTTGAGCTTGAAAAGAAACCCCGGGAACAAACATCAGAATCTAAATCCCAGCCACCTAAATACATCAGTTTTTCTAATTAGGGCATAACATACTAAATTTAATTTGTTTTTAAAAGAATAAATTGAAATTCTCTGTGGTTCAATCTCCCCCATCCTTCTGCTATGATGTCGAAAAGGATGCTCAAAACAATGGAAGTTGTCTCTGGAACAAGATACTGGAAGCAGATTGAAGCCGGCCCGACCCTGCAAATTTGACGAAACTGCCCTGATTTGGTAGAAAGGGCATCATCAGGACAGAAATAATGTGACCAAATGGATAAACCGCATCATCCAGGCCATTGAACGGATGGAAACACAAGGGAAAGAAGAGATAGAAAAAACGGCTTTTTGGGCAATAAAAGAGGCGCAACGAACGAATTTGATTTCATGGACTTTTCAGGGTAGTCGGACCGAGGTGGAATAGATGGAGAATGAAAAGATAAGAAAGAGATTGCTCAGAATCCTCGATATGGTTCCGGCCCTTAAAGAAATCCTGCTCTCAGGCAGCTCTCTAGAGGGCAAGAGGAAAAAAATCAGTGAATATCTCTCAAACATGCTTATCGCCACATTTGATGACGATCCTGCGATTCCTCCCCTTGAATGGGTATTGACCCGTGATACGATTACGGCCTTTAGGACCATGCTATCCTCAAGAAGTGAAAGGCTTGCCGGGTACAGCCTGCTTCGGTACTTAGACGATCTTTTGCGTGAAAAGAGCTTTGAAGACGATGAAAAACCAAGTTCCGGATTTCTGGCTGAACTGGAGCATCTTCTTCGAGGCATCACAGGAAAGACAGGTGTATATGCCGAAAAGGCCCCAGCCTTTGTCAAGTATGAAGGGACAAGGGCTGCAAAACTGAGATCGACAGATTTGTCGAGAATGGGCCGGACAACCCAAGAATTTCTCAATCGCTATTCCTGCGGACTGGACGATGAGGTGGTTAGGGCCAGGAGCAAAAACAAGACCCGTATTCTCAAATACTTCGGTGCCACTGAACTCGAATGGGAAAAATGGACGTGGCACACCAGACACATCATAAGAAATGCAGACGTATTAAACGACCTTGTCAAGCTTACAGACGAACAATATCAGGCTGTAAAATTCGCCCGAGAGCACAAGATTCCCTTTGGCATCACTCCATATTATCTCTCCCTCATGGACTATGAGCCTGGTCATGGAAGGGATGATGCAGTCCGTGCACAGGTGATCCCCTCCATTGATTACGTAACCAAGATGAAAGTATTTAGGGAAATCTCCGAGCCTTCGATGGACTTCATGCTGGAGCGCAATACCTCCCCTATCGAAGGAATAACCAGACGTTATCCCATGATCGTCATCCTCAAGCCCATCTTGACATGCCCCCAGATCTGCGTCTATTGCCAGAGAAACTGGGAGATAGAGGATGTCTATTCGTCTAACGCCGCCATTTCCAGAGAAAAACTTGATAAGGCCATCGATTGGATAGCGGAACGACAGGAGATCAGCGAAGTCCTGATCACCGGAGGCGATCCCTTTCTGCTATCCAATGCCAGGATAGAGAACCTCCTGTATAGGCTTTCGCAGATCGACCACCTTGAGAGAATCAGAATAGGCACGCGTACGCCGGTGACGCTTCCTCAACGAACAACAGACGCGCTGGCACGAGACATCAATCACTTTCACAATCCCGGGAAAAGAGAGGTTGTGATTGTTACCCATTTCGAACACCCCTACGAGATCACACCCCAGGCTATGGCGGCCGTCCAGAAATTTCGGCGTTACGGCATGGAGGTTTACAACCAACTCGTATACACCTTTTATAACTCCAGAAAATTTGAGGCGGCTGCTCTGCGGCAGAAACTTCGACAAATCGGTGTGACGCCCTATTACACGTTCAACACAAAAGGAAAAGAAGAGACTGATGATTATCGGGTGCCGATTGCCAGATTACTCCAGGAACAGAAAGAGGAGGCCCGTCTCTTACCTGGAACCGTACGAACGGATGAGACTGTCTTTAATGTGCCCGGCCTTGGAAAAAACTATTTGCGCGCAACTCAACACCGCGATATTATCTCAATTTTGCCTGACGGCCGCAGGGTTTATGAGTTCCATCCTTGGGAAAAAAAGCTTGCTCTGGTGGACACCTATGCCTACACAGATGTTTCGATCTATGAGTACCTGAAGAAACTGCGAGCCTTCGGCGAAGATACCTCTCTTTACAAATCTATCTGGTATTACTATTAAACCTATATACCTAGAAAAAGAATTCCTTAATGACAGCGGTTGTCAAGGAGCGTCACTAGACAAGGAGATATACCATGGGCTGGTTTGGAAAACTGACATTCGGATCATTGGGGTTATTCTTGGGCGGGCCTCTCGGTGCCGTTGCCGGGGCTGCCTTGGGACACCACCTGGTTGATAAAAATGAGGGCCATGGGGAAGGAGAAGCTTCGTATGCAGGACAACCTGGACTGGATCATGCTGAGCAGGCCCAGGCGGCCTATTTCATCAGTCTCTTTTCCATATTAGGCAAATTGGCAAAAATTGACGGTGTGGTCAGCAAAGATGAAATTGCTGTTGTCAATAACTTTATAGAGCAACTGAAGATAGCGGACGGGGAAAAACAGTTTGCAAGGCAGGTTTTCAATGAGGCGAAGGATTCAAGTTATTCAATAGACGAGTTCGCCTTTCAATTATACCAGACCAACAAACAACAGCCAACAGTTCTTCTGTCTTTTATGAACCTCCTCTTCCAGATCGCGGCAGCGGACGGAAAATTTCACCCTGCAGAAGAAACAACTCTGAGAAGGATTAAGGAGATATTTCGGATCGGTGAGGAGCAATACAACAGCATAA
>CAZCCX010000051.1:0-3359 GCA_964497115.1 uncultured Desulfobacteraceae bacterium | reverse complement strand
CCTGAACAGCACATCGAAGAGTTCCGCGCAAGAGATCAAATCCAATTACAAGAAGCTGGTCAAAGATTTTCATCCGGATACCATTGTCTCGAAGGGGTTGCCCGAGGAGTTCACGGAATTTGCGGCGAAACGCTTTCGTGAAATTCAGGACGCCTACGAGAAAATCAGAAAGGAACGGGATTTCTAAGAAAGCTAGAGTAACTTCCGGTTTTATGCCCTAGGTCTTGAGCCCTGTGCCCTTTCTTGTCCCTATACCCTGTAATGGCACCCTTTACTCTTCCTATTCATCCACGCAGACGTCGCGACAATTTTGGCCGTTCGGACCGAATTCCTCAGTCTGATGAGACTGTCAGTCAGTCTTGAAGCACGGTAGAAATTTTCAATCTCAAATTCCAGATTTCGAAGTTCTCTGAGTGCTCTTCCCAAGCGGTTTGTCGTGCGCACAAGTCCCACGTAATTCCACATAACGCTCTTTATGGAAATCATGTCCTGGCTAATCAAGGCCGGGTCAGGCTTCTCGGTCCCTGATTCCTCCCAAAGCGGGTAGGCATTCTTGTTCGGCATCCTTCGCTTAGGCATGGTCTCTCTGATATGTTCTGCCGAGCGCACGCCCCACACCAGGCCCTCTAACAGCGAAGAGCTTGCCAGTCGGTTTGCCCCGTGCAAACCCGTACAAGCCACCTCACCAATGGCATAAAGGTGTGAGATCGCCGTCTCTCCCCACTTATCCACCCACGCGCCGCCACAGGAATAATGCGCTGCAGGGACGACCGGAATAGGTTCCTGGGTGATGTCGACCCCCCATTCCAGACAATTCTGATAAATGGTGGGAAATTTCCCCTTAATGTCATCTGCCGACATATAGGAATGCAAATCCAGGTAGACACATTGAAGATCGTGGGTCATCATCTCTTCGTCGATGCTGCGTGAGACCACATCCCGGGCTGCCAGGTCTCCCCAGTCAGGCGAATATTTCTTCATGAACGGCTCGCCGTTGTTCGATATCAACCGTGCCCCGGCGCCTCTGACCGATTCGGAGATAAGAAAATGAGGGGCATTCTTGTAGTGGAATGTCGTGGGATGAAATTGAATGAATTCACAGTTAATGGTCCGCGCCCCGGCCCGATCAGCCATGGCCAGGCCGTCCCCACATGCCCAGGAGGGGTTACTCGTCCGCAAGAAGATATTGCCCAGTCCCCCGGTTGCCAGAATGGTCTTCTTTGCCAGACACAAAATCGTGCTTTCGGTCTCCTGATTGAAGAGATACGCCCCGGAACAGGACCGTGGCTCATAAACGGCCAACCGGTCAAGGGAGTGATGGGAGGGTGTCACGAGGTCAACGGCCGTATGACTGGTCAAGAGATTGACGTTCGGATGGTCCTTCAGCGCCTTTATCAAGCCTTCCTGAATAGCCAAACCGGTGTAGTCCTTAAAGTGAAGGATCCGTGAGACTGAATGCCCCCCTTCTTTTACAAAGGAAAACTCATCATCATCGCTACGGTCGAATGGAATACCCAAGTGTCCGATCAAGATCTTCTCCACCAGACCGGGGCCCTCTTCTGCAAGGATCTTGACCGCCTGAGGATTGCAGAATTTAGCTCCCGCCCGTATGAGATCTTCAGCTAATAACTCCGGTGTGTCTCCATCACCTTTGTAGATGATACCACCCTGGGCGTACACGGTATTAGATTCTTTAGGGTCACGGGCGCGGGTTACCACCGTGACCGGTATCCCCGCCGAAGCTATTTGCAGGGCCGCCGTCCCGCCGGCAATACCGCATCCAATAATCAGCACTTCCGTTTCCAAAATCCCGTCTATCATTTATTCCCCTATCCCAACTCAATCATCCTCTCTAGAGATTTCTCTGCGCGGAGCCGGATCTCCTCCGGCACCTCGATCACGTACTGATCCTTCAGCAAAGAATTCAGCGTATCTTCCAGCGTAATCTCGTTCATATGCGGACACCGCACGCTGCACAAACGCAGCATCTCTTTGTCGTGGTTTTCTGCGGCAATGTTATCCCCCATGGCGCACTCGGTCAAAAGGAGATATCTGGGAGCATCGGTATTTTCGACGTAACGGATCATCGAGGAGGTGCTTCCTGAAAAATCCGAGGCCGCCACCACTTCCGGACTGCATTCCGGGTGAGCAAGGATGACGACGTCCGGAAACTTGCTCCGCACATCCTCAATGTCCTCCACCGTGAATTTCTCGTGCACTTCGCAGCGTCCATGCCATCCGATCAACTGGTAATCCAGGTCTTCGACCTTCTGACCCTTAGGCAACATGCTCGGAAAAATGATATGTTTGCCCGTCTCTTTGGCCACGTTTCCTGCCAAATACTCGTCCGGCAAGAATATCACCGAGTCGGTCTTTAGCGACTTCACCACCAAAGCCGCGTTACTGGATGTGCAGCAGACATCCGTCTCTGCCTTGACCTCCGCATAGGTGTTGACATAACTGACCACCGGGACCCCGGGAAACTGCTTCTTCAATGCCCTTACGTCTTCCCGGGTGATGCTCTCGGCAAGGGAGCAGCCGGCCTTTTCAGCCGGTAGAAGCACCAGTTTATCGGGGCTCAAGATCTTGGCTGTTTCAGCCATGAATCGCACCCCGCAGAAGACGATGATATCTTTATCGGTTTCCGCGGCCCTCCTGGATAGTTCCAGGGAATCACCCTTGAAATCCGGAATCGTGAGGTACAACGCGGGTTCCATATAATTATGCCCCAAGATCACGGCATTCTTCTCTTTCTTCAGGCGATTGATCTCCGAAGCCAGATCCGCCTTATATTTTAGGTCGGATTCGGGCAGCAATTCGCCCAGTTTCTCTTTCAACATTTCAAAGGTCTCTTCAAAAGTCATGCTATTTGCTCTCCAAATTAAATGATGAAACCGCGCCGAAGGCGTGATTTTATATCTCTTCCATCAAAAAACTGATATCAAGCGCTTTCGCTGAATGGGTCAGCCGGCCGATCGAGATATAGTTGACTCCGGTGGCGGCTATGGCAGCCACATTGTCCAAATCCACATTTCCCGATGCCTCCAGAGGCACTCTCCCATCGGCTATTTTAACGGCTTGAGCCAGTTCTTTCGTATTCATATTGTCCAGCAGTATCCTATCAAACCTCAATTCCAGGGCTTCTCTCAATTCCTGCATATCTCTGACCTCGACTTCGATTTCAAGACGAGCCCCCACGCCGGTACGGACACGCGATACGGCCTCGGTGATGCTCCCAGCGATATGGATGTGATTGTCTTTGATCAGGACCATATCGAAGAGTCCGAAACGATGATTTTGCCCCCCACCAAGCAGCACCGCCCATTTGTCAAAGGCCCGGAGACCGGGAGCCGTCTTGC
>CAZCCX010000050.1:0-11421 GCA_964497115.1 uncultured Desulfobacteraceae bacterium | reverse complement strand
TCGTCAAGACTATGGCGGGACAGGCGGGGCCAGGGGGTCCCCCACTCTCTAACATTCTGAAATAACGAAGGCCTCCCGACAGTCACTCCGAAAAGACACCATGACCCTTCCCAGATCTAAAAGGGTTTTATGATTAGGGCACTCATTAACCGGAAGAACCTTTAAAAGGAGTATGGAACGATGATAGAATCGTATAAGACGATGGTGCTGTTGCTGGCCGCGATGATGACTTTCGGCTGTACGCGTCAAACAGAACAGATTAATACAAAGACCTTTAATACCTTTATCGCAGGTCATCTGGAGAAAGTAGAACCCCTTCGAAGAGAAGCGGCTTTGGCTTATTGGGAAGCTACTACGAAAGGGAATGAAGAGGCTTATGACCGTTCCAGCGAGCTGGAACTCAAGATTCGTGAAGTTTACAGCAACCCGGATGAGTTCACATTCCTGAGAGATCTCGGGGAATCCGGATCAATAAGTGATTCACTCCTGGCAAGACAACTCCAAATACTCTACAATGCCTATCTCGTCAACCAGATTGAACCTTCCCTCCTCAAACAAATCGTTGAACTCAGCACTGAGATCGAGAAAAAATTCAATACCTTCCGGGGAACGATCAGCGGTCAAAAAGTCACTACTAATGAGATCAAGGAGATACTGAAGAAGGAGATCGCGTCGGACAAGAGAAAACAGGCTTGGCTGGCCGACAAACAGGTGGGACCGGTGGTTTCAGATGATCTCATTCGCCTCGTCAAGCTGCGCAACCAGGCCGCTCGCAGCGTGGGTTTTGAAAGTTTTCACACCCTGACATTGGCCACCAGCGAGCTGGACGTCAAAGAACTGGATGAGATCTTTAACGAGCTGTACAAACTGACAAATAAACCATTTTCCCGGGTAAAAGGAGAGTTGGACCAGATTCTGTCTGAAATGTACGGCGTCTCTGCTGATGAATTGATGCCTTGGCATTATCATGATCCGTTCTTCCAAGAGACGCCCATGGTCTATGAACTGGATCTGGATCTCTACTACAAAGAGAGAAACGTGAAGGAATTAGCCCAACAGTTCTTTTCAGGTATCGGCATGCCTGTTGAGTCTATTCTGGCTCGAAGTGATTTATACGAGCGGGAGGGCAAAAACCCTCACGCGTTTTGCACCGATATCGACCGCCTGGGGGACGTGAGGATCCTGTGTAATTTGAAAAACAACGAGACTTGGATGGAGACCATTCTTCACGAGTTGGGTCACGGCGTATACGATCTGTACCATGACCCCGAGGTTCCTTATCTATTGCGCGAACCCGCCCATATCTTTGCCACCGAGGCCGTCGCCATGTTCTTTGGCCGGCTCAGCCGCAATCCCGCCTGGATGCAGGCTATGCTCGATCTTACTGACGCGCAGCGGGCTGATATTGAGAAGGTGAGTGGAAAATACGCTCAACTCAAACAGCTCATCTTTGCCCGGTGGGCCATGGTCATGTACAACTTTGAAAAAGCGCTCTATGCTGATCCTGATCAGGACCTCAATCGGTTGTGGTGGGATATGGTGGAAAAGTACCAAATGGTCAACCGTCCTGCTAACAGGAACCAACCAGACTGGGCGGCCAAGATACATTTCACCATTGCTCCCTGCTATTACCACAACTATATGCTGGGTGAACTCTTTGCTTCCCAACTGCACAATACAATGATTCACAAGGTGCTGAAGCTGGATTCTGACAAGGGGGTAGGGTACGTCGGGCAGAAAGAAGCGGGGAATTTCCTGAGAGAAACTGTTCTGAAGGCTGGCAAGGTCTACCCGTGGAATGAGATGATCGAAGGGGCCACCGGAGAGCGTCTCACAGCCAAATACTTTGTCGCGCAATTTGTAGAGTAGAATACGCTTCTCATTGAGCAAAAAGATGGCGACCAGGATTGGGCGAGGGTGGGGTGTAGTCGTTCTGATACTCTTTATGAAAGGAGCCAGTAGACATGAATGTGACACAGAAGACTCTCGCTGAAATCACGATCAAGGCCGTTATTCTGGGCGTATTGCTGTCGATGATTTTGGCGGGCGCCAATGCCTATCTCGGTCTGTTTGCCGGCATGACTGTCTCGGCCTCTATTCCGGCGGCCGTACTCTCCATGGGCATTCTACGGTTTTTTAAGCGGAGCAATGTCCTGGAAAACAACATTGTGCAGACTGCGGCATCGGCCGGTGAATCTCTGTCGGCCGGTGTGATCTTTACGCTTCCTGCTTTAGTTATTCTGGGATTTTGGGAAGACTTCAATTATTTCTGGGTCACCATCATCGCCGGTTTCGGCGGGTTGCTCGGGGTCTTCTTCACGATCCCTCTTCGACGGGCACTCATTGTCGAAGACAAGCTTCAGTATCCCGAAGGGATCGCTACCGCTGAGGTCCTGGAGACGGGACAGGAAGGGGGCGCCGGAGTCCGTCGAATCGCAGTGGCAGCCGTTGCCGGAGCTTTGTTCAAGGTCGGTTCAAAAGGAATCGGTCTCTGGCCGGAGCTTTTTGAGAAGGCCGGTCGTGTGAAGAGTTCTATCGCCTACTTTGGATCAAACTTGTCTCCCGCACTCCTTTCTGTCGGTTATATTGTCGGAGTCAATATAGCGATCCTCATATTTCTGGGGGGTGTCCTAAACTGGTATATCGCCATCCCCATCTGTGCGAGCCTGAATGAGTGGCCTCTGCATACTGAAGGAAGTCTGGCCGGACAAGCGGTCTCAGCCGGAGAATACGCCTATGAGATATGGTCCTCCAAGACCCGTTACCTCGGTGTCGGAGGTATGCTCCTGGGTGGGCTATGGACTATTTTTTCCATGCGAAAATCGCTCTTCGGTGGGATCGCCTCCGGATTGAGGGCCTATCGACAGGTCAAAGAGGAGGGCGAAGACAGCGTTCCGCGAACCGAGAAGGATATGCCCATGAAATGGGTTCTGGTCCTCATCGTTGCATCCCTGGTTCCGCTCTTTCTGGTCTACCAGCACTTTGTCAAAGATGTCGCGGTATCACTTTCCATGGCTGTGGTCATGCTTGTGGCGGGTTTTGTCTTCTCAGCCGTTGCCGGGTACATGGCCGGCTTGGTGGGTTCGTCGAACAACCCGATATCCGGTGTAACCATCGCAACTGTGACCGTCTCAGCCCTGCTTCTGCTCCTCTTAATGGGGGCGGATAATGTCAACGGTCCTGCTGCCGCCATCATCATCGGCGCCGTTGTCTGCTGCGCGGCGGCCATTGCCGGTGACAACATGCAGGACCTCAAGGCCGGCTACATCCTGGGCGCTACGCCTTGGCGACAGCAAGTGATGCAGATGATCGGGACCGTCTCTGCGGCCCTTGTTCTTGCCCCGGTCTTGATGTTGCTCTACAACGCCTATGGTTTTCGTGGAGAACCGGGAGCAGGCCCTGACGCCTTGTCAGCCGTTCAGGCGAATCTCATGGCCTCGGTGAGTCGTGGCGTATTTAAGGGTGATCTTCCATGGAACTATGTCTTTGTGGGTATGGGTATCGCCGCATTTGTGATCATTCTGGATGAGTACCTCAAACGGAAGGAGAGTACGTTTCGTACGCCGGTGTTGGCCGTCACAATCGGGATCTACTTACCCCTTGAATTGGCCGTGCCCATCGTACTTGGCGGTGCAGTCAATTACGCGGTAACCCGGTTTCATGCACGCCGGAAGACACCGATCGAGGATGTGGAGACTTCGAACCGAAATGGCCTGCTCTTTGCCTCCGGTTTGATTACCGGGGAAGCCCTTATGGGCATTCTATTGGCCATTCCCATCATCATTCTCAAACAATACGATAGAACCATGCCGCTTATCTACGACTCTATGGGGCTCCTGGGGGAATTCATTGGTGTCATTCTGACCCTGGGTGTCGCTTATTGGCTCTATTGCACGGCACGGGGACGACGGGAGGGTTGAGAGGAGGAATTTTTATTCTTGTTTTGCCTCTTCTTCCCTTCCTTTTTTAGTAAGATGCGGACATCGACAATGGTAAGACCGGTTTCATGGACGATGACCGGATTGAGATCCATTTCTTGGATCTGAGGATAGGCCTCGATGATCTCCGATGTCTTGAGCAGCAATTGGGCGATGGCTTCTTGATCCACAGGTTTTCTTCCACGAACCCCGTCTAGAATAGGAAAGGACTTGATTTCCCGCATCATCTTGTAGGGAGCCTTTCTTGAAATAGGCAGGACCCGAAAGGAGACGTCCTTCACGACCTCCACAAGAATCCCGCCAATGCCGAACATAATCACTGGTCCGAATTGGGGATCGATCTTGGTTCCAATAATGACTTCAACACCGTCTTCCGCCATGGGAGAAACCACACAACCCATGATCTTCGCCGCTTTATTGTATTCTTTCGCATTTATTATGATCTGACTATAAGCAGTACGGATTTCATCCGGTTCTTTGAGGGAGAGGGATACCCCGGATGCGTCGGATTTATGAAGAATATCGGGTGAGACAATCTTGAGCGCCACTTCACCATTCATTCCCTCAGCAATACGAACAGCCTCCTCGGCATCCTTAGCCAGACGATCTGCGGAAACAGGGGCGTCATGCAGTGCCATCAATGCCTTGCCTTCATGCTCCAGAAGGGCATGTCTGCCTTCCCTGAGTGCATTTTCAATAATGGCATGGCCTTCATCTTTGGCATGCCTTCCCTGGTGAAAAACAAAAGAGGCCTTCCGGTGAGGTTCAGCCAGTTTGTGACCATAGTCGCAGAGTACTGAAATACACCGACATGCAATATCGAGAGAACCGTAAACCGGGATATCATAGTATTTGAGCAGCTCCAGTGAGTGGGGTCTGGCAAAGTCATAGAGGCTATGGAACACAATGGGTTTACCTGTCTTTCTAACAAGTTTTCCCATCCGATGGGCCGCGTCCTCCTCGATGAACCTGAGCCTTTCGGCGAATCGTATCGCATACCCTCCGAAAAGCCCGACAATGAGTAGTCCACCGATGCGGTCATCTCCCAGAATCGTCTCCGCCCAGTCAGCGAACTTGCTGGGGTCGGTATCCGCACCCCCCGCCACATCAATAGGGTTCTTTACAGAAGCGTTTGGAGGCAACAACTCTTTTAGACGTTCCTGGGTTTTTCGCCTCAGTGTGGGCATCTTCACTCTGTAGTCAGTAAGGAGGTCTGCCGCGATGGTGGCATGTCCTCCACCGTCGGCGAGTATGGCGATACTTCTATTATAGATAGGCGGAAGACTCGTGAGGGTCTCTGCCGCAGGAAAAAGCTCATCAACGTTCTCGATGGTTATAATGCCTGCGCGCTCAAAGGCGGTCCGGGACACCTCGGAAATCCCTGCCAAAGCACCGGTATGGGAACCGGCAGACTGGCTTCCAATAGATGAACGGCCGCTCTTCAGGAGAACAATGGGTTTTTTTTCTGTGGTGACATAGGCCTGCTGGAGGAATTTCCGCCCATCACGTAGGCCTTCCACATACATCAAGATCGCACGGGTGTCCGGATCATTTGTGAAGAACTCGAGATATTCATGAAACTTGATATCCACTTCATTCCCAACGCCCACATAATAGGAGAAACCTTGGTGGCTCTTGAGAACAGCCTCGGTAATCATGTGAAGGGCGATATTACCACTCTGTGTCAGAAGGGCGATGTTCCCTTCAGGGACGTCATCCACACCCACCAGGTTCAAGTGCTTTTTTACGTTAATCATCCCTGACGTATTGGGGCCGATCATTCGAACCCCGCTTTTCTGTGCCGCTTTCAGGATACTCCGCTCAAGCCTTCGGCCTTTTTCGCCCTGCTCCCCGAAACCGCCGGCGATAATCACGGCGCCTGCAACGCCCTTTTCACCGCACTCTTCCAACACACCCGGGATCGTCTGGGCCGGTGTTGTTATGAGGGCCAGGTCCACGGGCGCTTCAATATCAAGAATGGTCTTAAAACACGCGAGGCCGCGAACAGATTCTCCGCGGGGATTTACAGCGTATACTTTCCCTTCATATTTCTCGTCCTGCAACGTCTTAATGGCCTGGTATCCCCGTTTTCGATCGTCACGGGAGGCCCCGATGATTGCGATAGACTCTGCCTTGAATACCCTGTCGAGTGACATGCTATTTCCCTTTGTACTGGGGTTTTCGTTTTTCATTAAAGGCATGGACGCCTTCATGCCAATCTTCTGTGTCCATACAGGCCAAAATTGCCTCCGCCTCGAGCTGAAGCACGGTCCTCAGATCGAGTGCCGAAGACTGCTGTAATCTCATTTTTGCCAGCGTCAAGGAAAAGGGGGCTTTTCCGGCCATGTTTTCGGCAAACTCTTTGGCTTTATCCATCAGGTTTTCCAGGGGAAAGCATTCCAGGGCAAGGCCTAAAGCCAGCGCCGCTTTTCCATTAATGACTCGACCGGTATATATGAGTTCCTTTGCCTTTGTAAGACCCAGCATACGAGGCAGGTGTGAGGTAACCCCACCTCCTACAAATGTGCCTAGTCCGGTCTCTGGAAAGGCCATGGTGGCCTCTTCAGACATGAGGACAAAATCACAGTTTAGCGCCATCTCCGTGCCAGCTCCCCTAGCTGGGCCGTTTACCACCGCAATGGTGGGTTTCGGAAACTCATGGAGGAGCCGGGTAGTCTCATGGGCAAGCAGGATATAGGCCCGTTTCTGTGAAGGGGTTCTGTCTCCTGTATCATGCTTCTTAAGGTCTGCACCTGCGCAGAATGCCTGCTTTTCAACGTCTCCTCGTTTTAGAACGGAGCCGGTGAGAATCAGGACGCGAAGGTTGGTATCTTCTTGTGCCACACTCAAAGCATCCTGAATTTCAAGGTACATCTCTTCGATCACTGCGTTCATTCGCTCCGGCCGATTCAGCCGGAGTATTCCCGTATGTCCCTCACAGGCATATTGAATCGTCTCATAACCCATTCGCTTTCCCTTCTCCATTTGAGAAAAGTCATTCATCCCGTTCAGTCTTTGACGCTTTTGGCGTACAAGCCCTTTTCAAACACAGATTGCTCTTTGGGTCAAGAACTAAGTTTTTTCATTCGCATTAGTCTAAAAAAACTGGGCCGGGATTCTTTGTTGTTTGAAGAAGCCTGGTATGATATGAACATCTTAAGCGTTTGAGAGACATAATTGAAACGCCAAGAATGCAAGGGTATTTTCATGTCTGACAAGCTAAAGGTCTTGTTCCTATCTTCGGAGGCTGTCCCTTTTGCCAAGACCGGCGGCCTGGCCGATGTGGCGGGGGCGCTACCTGCCGCGCTTAAGCGCTTAGGGGTGGATGTGCGGTTGGTACTCCCGTTTTACCGAATTGCACGCGATGCTGATCTCGAAATTCGCCCACGACTTACCGACTTGGAAGTTCCATTCGGAAACGAGATTTTAATGGTCGATGTCTTAGAATCCAAAACAAAAGAAGGGGTTCTGACCTATTTGATTGATAGAGAAGACATGTATGATCGGCTGAATCTATATGGGAATGACCGAGGGGATCACTACGATAACCTGGAACGTTTCTCTTTTTTTTCCCATGCAGTTTTTGCCCTCACCGAAGCCATTTCTTTCATACCTGATGTGATCCATTGTCACGACTGGCAGACAGGGCTTGTGCCCGCGCTTCTGCAAAGTGAAGGGAAGAAGGACTCAGCTCTTTGGGGTACCCCTTCGGTCTTCACAATCCACAATATCGGATATCAGGGTATCTTTGCGAAAGAGAGACTCCCGGTGACAGGGCTTCCCATGAAGGGGTTTTTTCATCTTGAGGGACTGGAGTTTTGGGGAAAGATCAGCCTTCTCAAGGCGGGGATTGTCTATGCTGACGCCGTGACCACGGTGAGCCCCAAGTATGCCCAGGAAATTCAGACACCTGAATATGGGATGGGCATGGAGGAGATAATAAAACACTGGAGGGCCAAGCTTTATGGCGTCCTCAACGGCGCAGACTATCGGCTTTGGGATCCTTCCGTTGACCCCCATATTTCGGCCAATTATTCCTTTCAAAAGATGAGCGGCAAGAGGAAATGCAAAGAATCTTTGATTCAGGAGATGGACCTTAATCCCGCACTAAAAGGCCGACCCCTATTGGGGATGATTTCTCGCCTTGGGACCCAAAAGGGTTTTGATCTCCTCTTGAGTGTTCTGGACGAAATCTTGGCGCTGGACGTGGGACTCGTGATTTTGGGTTCGGGGGAACGGACCATTGCGGAGGCCATTAAGAACGCTGTGAGACGTCATCCCCAACGGCTCGGATTCTTCAGCGGTTATGATGACCCCCTTGCCCATCGCATTATGTCGGCTGCGGACATATTCCTTATCCCTTCCCGATATGAACCATGCGGTCTCACCCAGATATATGCCCTCAGATACGGAACTGTACCAGTGGTGCGGGCCACCGGCGGATTGGATGATATTATTCACCATTTTAATCCCAGCAATGGGAAGGGAAACGGATTCAAATTTTCCCCCTATAAGCCCAAGGCATTCCTTGATCGCATCCGTTATGCCGTTGACGTCTTCCAGGTTAAAAAGGTATGGCGGAGCCTCTTGGCCAATGGCATGAAGGCGGACTTCTCCTGGGAGCGCTCAGCCCGCAAGTATCTGGAGATCTATCAATCCATCGTAAAGGGCACTCACTGAATGACCACACACAAGGTCATTTCTAAAAGGGTTGGGGTTTCACGAAGGTTGGGTGAACGGAACACGGCTTCCCGCCACAGGGTGGGGCAAGCAAAGGAGGAGGAGGACCTTAAGCATTATGAGTTCGCAAGATTTAGTTCTTTATAATACGTCTCTGCTCACGGATGATGACATCTATCTCTTCAATGAGGGCAGCCAGTTTCGGCTCTATGAGAAGCTCGGTGCGCACCCAATCATCCGAGATGGCGTAGAAGGGACCTATTTTGCAGTGTGGGCCCCTGATTCCGAAAAAACGTTTGTCATGGGAGATTTCAACGGGTGGAACAAATACACTCATCCTCTTCAGCCAAGGGGGGTCTCCGGGATCTGGGAAGGCTTTGTCCCGGGCGTGGGCAAGGGTGCAAAGTACAAGTATCATATCTGCTCCAGATTTAATGGATACAAGGTGGACAAGAGTGATCCGTTTGCACTCTTCAGTGAAGTGCCTCCCAAGACGGCGTCAAAGGTCTGGAACTTGGATTATTCATGGAGTGATGACGAGTGGATGTCCAAACGTGGCGAATATAACCGTCGCGACGCCCCTATTGCGATATATGAAGTGCATCTGGGCTCATGGATGCGAGTGACTGGAGAAGGCAATCGATCTCTGAATTACCGGGAGTTGGCAGCCAAGTTACCCGAGTATGTAAGCCGCCTGGGCTTCACCCATGTGGAGTTCCTGCCGGTCATGGAGCACCCTATCTACGGATCCTGGGGCTATCAAACCGTCGGTTATTTCGCCCCTACCGCCCGTTACGGCAAGCCTGAAGACTTGATGCATCTCGTAGATTGCCTGCATCAGCGCGGGATTGGGGTCATCTTTGATTGGGTGCCCTCTCATTTCCCTAATGACGAACACGGCCTGAGTTTTTTCGATGGGACCCATCTCTTCGAACACGCCGATACTCGAAAGGGCTTTCATACTGAGTGGAACAGCTGCATTTTCAACTATGGGCGAAACGAAATCCGGAGTTTTTTAATCAGCAGTGCGCTCTTTTGGTTGGACAAATATCATGCGGACGGCCTCAGGGTGGATGCGGTGGCCTCCATGCTATACCTGGACTATGGTCGAAAGAAAGGGGAGTGGATTCAGAACACATATGGTGGAAATGAAAACATTGAGGCGATCGGTTTCTTGCGTCGTCTCAACGAAGAGGCCTACAAGAGTTTCCCTGACATGCAGATGATTGCCGAAGAATCCACATCGTGGCCCATGGTCTCCCGACCTACTTTCGTGGGAGGGCTAGGCTTCGGAATGAAGTGGGATATGGGTTGGATGCATGACACCCTGAAGTACATGTCACATGACCCGATTCACAGGAAATATCACCATGATAAGCTTACCTTTCGCATGCTTTATGCCTTCCACGAGAATTTCATGGTGCCTCTATCTCACGATGAGGTGGTCTACGGGAAAGGGTCCCTCTTGAGAAAAATGCCGGGAGATGACTGGCAGAAGTTTGCCAATCTTCGGCTTCTCTTTGGTTATCTGTACGCACAGCCTGCCAAGAAACTGCTCTTTATGGGTGGCGAGTTTGCCCAGTTGAACGAATGGTACCATGAAGAAAGCCTTGACTGGGACCTGTGTGGACATCCTCCTCATGCTGGTGTTCAGCGATGGGTCGCCGATCTAAACCAGGTCTACAGGGGGGAACCTGCCCTCTATGAGCTTGATTTTGATGAGTCCGGGTTTGAGTGGATCGACTGTAATGACTCTCAGAACAGCACCCTTAGCCTGCTTCGTAAAGGGTATTCGAGAGAAGACGTCTTCATCATTGTGTTTAATTTCACACCGGTTCCCCGTCAAAACTTCGGGATAGGTGTGCCCAAGGATGGTTTTTGGAAGGAGATTCTCAATAGCGATGCCCACGAATATGGGGGCAGCGGCCAAGGCAATCTGGGAATGGCCAGGGCCTCGGCCCCCTCTCTTCACGGACATCCCTACTCACTCACTATGACCTTGCCTCCCCTATCGGTTTTGTACTTTAAGCAAGAGCAGGCGTAGTCATTGATTGACGATGGAATTACATTTGAACCCACAGATTCTTGAGAGGAATCGAAGATTTATATGAGAAAGGACATCCCATTGCCGTGAAGAAATATATCTGTATTCATGGTCATTTCTACCAACCGCCCCGGGAGAATCCGTGGCTGGAAGCCATTGAGTTTCAGGACACCGCTTATCCGTACCACGACTGGAACAAGCGAATCACAGCAGAGTGCTATGCCCCTAATGCGGCCTCCCGCATTTTGGATGAAAAAGGCCTCATTAAGCTAATGGTCAACAATTATGCCAGAATAAACTTCAATTTCGGGCCCACGCTGCTCACGTGGATGGAAAAAAACGCGCCCTATGTCTATGGCGCTATCTTGGAGGCCGACCTGCAGAGCCGGGAGCTCTATTCAGGGCACGGATCAGCTATGGCACAGGCCTACAGCCACATGATTCTTCCCCTGGCCAACACGCGAGACAAATACACCCAGATCCTATGGGGCATCTATGATTTCGAATTTCGTTTTGGCCGCAGACCGGAAGGGATGTGGCTGCCGGAGACTGCAGTGGATATGGAAACCTTGGACATTATGGCTGAGCAGGGGATCCGCTTCACCGTACTCGCGCCTCACCAGGCAAAACGGGTCAGGAATAGGGGTGATGGAGAGTGGAAAAAGGTGACAGAGAAAGAGATTGATACAACCATGCCATATCTGCTCAACTTACCCTCAGGCCGGACTATTGTCATCTTTTTCTATAACGGTCCGGTGT
>CAZCCX010000049.1:0-11476 GCA_964497115.1 uncultured Desulfobacteraceae bacterium | reverse complement strand
CGTATGAATGGCCAGACCCACTCCATCCACAATACTGTGGTTCACACTGATGTATTCGACTGTAAAAGGACCGAATTCCGTTATATCACCAGCCTTTACCTTTTGCAGGACAGCGTCTTCGATGAGGTTGTGCTCTCTCAGCTTCTCCTTTAGTAGCTCGATGGTGAAACTTGTCCCATAGACTGGAATGTCAAATTCTCTAAGAAAGAAGGGCATGGCGCCGATGTGGTCTTCATGTCCATGGGTGATAATGACGGATTTGACTTTGTCTTTGTTTTGTCTCAAATAGTGAATGTCAGGGATGACGACGTCTATTCCCGGCATATAATCCTCCGGAAACATGAGGCCGGAGTCTACCACCAAGATATACTGGTCATATTCCAAGACCATCATATTGAGCCCGATCTCTCCTAATCCTCCCAATGGTATGATTTTCAGCATGTCCTTCCTAACCAAATAAGGCTCTGTGGCGCTAAGTTCTTGTTTTAAATTAATAATATCATATACTCTCCTGGTTCTCCAGTCAATCCCCTTCATTTGGCTTGATCTGGGACATATGATCTGATAGGTTGAACCGATATTTCCTGCCAAGCCGAAACGAAGATAGATGCATGACTTGTGTGACGGGTCTTTAGGAGAACTTAATCTGTAAAAGGAGATTATGACATGGCAAGTGTAAATAAGGTCATTCTAGTTGGAAATTTGGGCGCAGATCCCGAATTAAGATACACCTCTTCGGGCACACCGGTAGCAAGTTTTAGCTTGGCTACCCGTGAGCAATGGACCAACAAAGGCGGGGAAAAGGGGGAGAAAACCGAATGGCACAAGATTGTGGCCTGGGCTCGCCTGGGTGAAATCTGCGGAGAATATCTGCATAAAGGGAAACAGGTATATATTGAGGGAAGGCTACAGACGCGCTCCTGGGAGGATCGCGACGGGAACAAGCGCTACACGACAGAAATCGTGGCTCAGACAATGCAAATGCTGGGACCTGCCGGAAAAGAGGGCAGGGTGGAGTCAAAGGGTGAGGCTTTTCCCGTAGAAGAACCTATCTCGGTCCCTGAGGATGATATCCCGTTTTAGACTCCGGAAAAACGCAGCCACGCCCCCAGTCAATTATTAGAGATGTCAAGGGCCTAGTCCTTGTCTTCGATCGTTTCGTCACTCTCTTCCGGCGGGGATATCTTTTCCGGCTTCTCTTTGGTGGCAGATCTGAAATTCCTGATTCCTTTGCCTATCCCGCTGCCTATCTCTGGAAGCTTGCCGGCGCCGAAGATAATCAAGATGATGATCAGGATTATGATAAGTTCCGGCATACCTATACCAAACATTCACGACCTCCAATGACTATCTGTTAAGTTCGTCTAAAAGCGATTTAAACTCTGGGGAACCCACAAAACCATTAATTGTCCGGCGGTAGTCTAGCCAGGCGGACCACATCTTTACCCACTCTTCATTATGCCAGGAGACCTCCGGGGACTTTTCCCTCCGGGAGACGGCCAGATACTCCTCAAATTCTGCGCCACAATCATCGCAAAATACGAATCCAAAGGAGGCTGAAGGTATCGCAGAGGAACAACCCGATTCACTTAGATGTTGGCCACACAAGGCGCATCTAAAATGGCACGAAGAGCACTGAATGAATTTTTGGATAGCCCCTATCTTTCCTTGGTGCTTTTCCAGTTGGAGCTTCTGTCTTTTGCTGGCCAGTCTCTCTTCAATGTTTACAACTTTATCCATGGTTTCTCTTCACCAGCTGGATGGGGATAAAGTGTCTTGGTCATGTCCGGAAAACTGAAACACGCTGAATTTGATCCTAGCACTTTGCCGAATAGGAGTCAAGTTTGTCCCATGGTTTCAAGGGCTGTCTCTCCCAGGCTCCCCAGATTGCGGGCTACGGTTATTCCTGCCGACTCGAGGGCTGAAATTTTGTCCTCAGCTTTTCCCTTTCCACCTGATACAATTGCTCCTGCGTGTCCCATCCGTCTGCCTGGAGGTGCCGTCCGGCCCGCGATAAATGCGATGACAGGTTTTTCAAATTCCCTTTGAATATATTCCGCTGCCTCCTCCTCTGCAGAGCCCCCGATTTCCCCGATGAGGATGACCCCTTTTGTCTCGGAGTCCTCTTTAAATCGTTTCAGATGGTCTATGAAGGTGGTGCCGATGATGGGGTCTCCCCCGATTCCGATGCATGTGGATTGTCCGAGACCAGCCCGAGTGAGTTGGTCCACCACTTCATAGGTAAGAGTCCCGCTTCTGGATAAAACCCCTATGTTGCCGGGTTTGTGGATAGGACCCGGCATGATACCCACCTTGGTTTTGCCCGGGGAGATGATGCCGGGGCAGTTGGGGCCTATGAGCACGGCCTTTTTATGTTCCAGAAAGCCTGCCACCTTGACCATGTCGAGGGTTGGAATCCCTTCGGTAATGCAGACAATGACATCCAGGCCTTCGGATACGCCTTCCATGATCGCATCAGCCGCAGCAAAAGGAGGAACAAAGATACAGGAGACATTTACCCCTTCCTCTTCCATGGCCTCACGGACGGTGTTAAAGACGGGCACACCCTCAACATTTTGGCCTCCTTTTCCGGGGGTCACGCCGGCGGCCACCTCGGTTCCGTAAGTCAGCATCTGTAGGGCGTGAAAAGTGCCTTCTCTCCCGGTAATTCCTTGTACAACAACTCGGCTGTTTTCATCCACGAGTATGCTCAAGATCAAATGCCTCCTTCACCCTGATACCTGTTCCGCAACCAGGCCTGCCGCTTCCGCCATATCCCTGGCCACTCGGAACTCGAGACTCGAATCTTCGAGTATCTTTCTTCCTTGATCCACATTGGTCCCCTCCAGTCTAACGATAAGTGGAACCCGAATATCTATCTTCTCCGCTGCGGTCAGGACCCCCCTGGCAAGGACGTCACAGCGCAGGATACCGCCGAATATATTGATGAGAACGGCCTTCACCCTTTTGTCTTCCAGAATAATCTCAAGACCCTTTGTGACCATCTCTTCGCTGGCTCCTCCACCCACATCCAGGAAGTTGGCTGGTTCGGCACCGGCCAACTTGATGACGTCCATGGTGGCCATGGCCAGACCCGCACCATTGACCATGGCACCTATGTTTCCCTCCAACCGGATATAGTTGAGATCATACTCCTCCGCCCGCTGCTCAAGTGGGTCTTTTTCCGTGGGATCATCATAGGTCGACAACTCTTTTTGCCTGAACAAGGCATTGTCGTCTATGTCTATCTTGGCGTCAATGGCCATGACATTCCCATTTTTTGTGATGATCAGAGGATTAATCTCGGCAAGGGAACAATCGAGGGTTGTAAAGGCCTTGTGGAGACGCGCCATTAGAACCGTCAATTCTTTCAGGGTCTCAGGTTGAGGGAGTGGGGACATCCTATAGGCCAGGCACCTGCCCTGAAAAGGCATCCATCCAAGTTCAGGATGGACGAACTCCCTGAAAACTCGTTCCGGCGATTCTTCTGCAACCTCCTCAATGTCCATGCCCCCGGCCTGACTGAAGATCATGACAGGCCTGGCCATGTTCCGGTCAATTGCCATGGCCAGATAGAGTTCTTGTTGGATTTCCACGCCTTGCTCAATAAGGAGTTTATGGACCTTTTTCCCTTTTGAACCTGTCTGCTTTGTTATCAAGGGTCGACTGAGGATGGCTTCACTCGCTTCCCTTAACTCATCCGGGGAATGGACCACTTGAACCCCACCCCCTTTGCCCCGGCCTCCGGCATGGATTTGGGCCTTGACAACCCAGGGTGGCCCATGCAGTTTATCGGCGACGGCAGCCGCATCACGGATCGAGGCGGCCACATCACCTTCCGGGACAGGAATTCCAAACCTCCTGAAGAGGCTTTTGGCCTGATATTCGTGCAGTTTCATGATTGATCCCTTGTATGGAATGGGCAATTCATTGAGACAAACCATATTCTTTTTCCAATCATTGTCAAGGATATACTGAAGCCCCGGGAAGGAGGAGAAAGGCTGAAGGCCGAAGGAAGAGAAGCGGCTTTGCGGTGAAATGATTCTATGGCGCAACCTTTTACTATTTACGCGAAGCTCTGACGCGCTACGAATATATTCTTCCAAATAACACCCGGCAGCTTTTTCATTAGTATGGGAGTTTGAATTTTATCTGTGATTTTGATAGAATCCTGCTTCATTCGGTTAATGAGTACGTAATGATATGAGGTTACACCTCATTTGAACAGCGAGCGAATGCTGATGAAATCTTTTCGTCGATTCCGAGTCTCCCGGAAAAGAGCTCATCACCATTCTCTTCGTGTGCGGGAATATCTCTTGATAATTCGTACTTATTAACCGGATGAACCAGAATCCTGAGAAACTTCAGGATCCCCAGTTAAAACAATTTTTCGCCGAGGAAGAGAAGACCACCGTAGTCATTTCAAACAGTTAAATCCTTATAGCTCCCCATTGAACATCATTGGCCAATTGGGGTTGGAGGGACTCATGAATGTGATAAAACGAATCTGTCCAGTGGTTTTACCTGCTTTTATGCTGCTTGTCTTAGTGGGTTGTGTGAGTGAGCAGGAATATTTGATGAAGGTGGAAGAGAGTAAGAGGTCAATCAATGAATTGGAGGCCTTGAAGAGCGAATATAGCCTTTTAAGGGGTGAAATGGGTGACTTGGAGAAAGAGAAGACGGATTTGAAGGTCCAGATCGTCTCTCTGAAACAGGAGATTGATCGACTTGAAGGAGAAAGCACCAATCTGGAAGAGATTCTGGAGTCGCAAACAGGTTCATGGGGCAAACAGGTATCGGAGTTACAGTCGGAAAATAACAGGCTTAGACAAGAAAATGAGACCCTTCTGTCTAAGGTCACGGCATTGGAGGTGGAGCGGGACGAAGAGGTGCAGGAGATGAGGCGCACCTATGATGACCTGCTCGTGGATATGAGGGCGGAAATAGACAAGGGTAAAATTATCATCACGCAACTCGAGGGGAAATTGAAAGTGAATATGGTTGACGAAATCCTTTTTGGTTCCGGAGAAACCACCATAAAGCCTGAAGGGATTCAGGTATTGGAAAGGGTCGGCAAGGTTTTGTTGAATGTGAAAGACCAGACCATCAGCATAGCGGGGCACACAGACAACGTCCCAATCGGGCCTGACCTGGTCAAGCAATACCCTACCAATTGGGAACTCTCAGCGGCCAGAGCAACCTCTGTAGCCAGGTATTTGCAGGACAGAAGCGGCATCGATCCCCGCCTAATTTCCGCTACCGGCTACGGACAATACCAGCCCATTGAATCTAATAAGACAGAAAAGGGGAGGGCGAGGAATCGGCGAATAGAAATCGTGCTTGTACCAAAAGAAATCGCGCCGGCAGCGAGAAAGTAGGAGGGTTTTATAGGTTAAATACCTTTCACAACATCTCAGATGTTTGGCGGAGTAGGGGGGGCGGGCGCGGCTCTTCTGCGTTTTTTGAATATGTTAAGGGTCTTGATCATATGGAAACAACCCTTGACAGCAGTGGCGGAGGAGTATCAATCAGCTACAAGAGATCTTCAGAATAGCGGAAGAATTGAAAAACCGCGGGGATTTCCACTTCGAGGAGTTCCATTCGACCCTGAGTTTTGACTAAACCTTCCACATCTGGTGGAGGACCCGGAAAGGTTCTGCCGTTCCCGGGAGAAAGGGAAGGGTTTATGGCCGAGGGCAGGAGAGGCTGTAAAGATCCCAAATTCTTGTGGTCTTCCACCAAGGCGGACAAAAAACTCCCGCTCAAGAAAATTGAACGGGAGCCTTTTAGAGGGGCACTCTAGGCAGAACTGCTATTGTTAACCAAGTCCTGGCTGTTATTCCGTTGCCTCAGACTGGTAATAGCCCATCAGAATCTTAGCGACTTCAGGACGCGCGAATTCCGTCGGCAGGTCCTGGCCTGCGGCCAGCATTTCGCGAACTTTTGTCCCTGAGAGAAATACCCAATCATCCTTCGTGTGGTCTGTGACACTGCCCATCATAACCACCTTCCCAAGTTTCTTGGAATAAGCCGTGTGATCTCCCCGGAAAATATCGATCTGCAGATCATCCTTGGTGATGCCGTCGAAGATGGTCTGGGCGTCAAATGCGCCATAGTAATCACCAACACCGGCATGATCTCGACCAACAATAAGGTGCGTGCAGCCCATATTCTGACGGAAGATGGCATGAAGTACGGCCTCCCTTGGGCCCGCGTAAAGCATGTCAAAGCCGTAACCGGTGATCAAGGCCGTGTTGGGCTCAAAATAGAGCTCAACCATCTTACGGATAGCCGCGTCACGTACGTCGGCGGGAATATCGCCCGGTTTCAGTTTGCCAAGGAGCATATGGATGACAGCGCCGTCTGCATTGACGGCCTCCATGGCCATTTTGGTGAGGCCCTCATGGGCGCGGTGCATGGGATTACGAGTCTGGAAGGCGACCACGGTCTCCCACCCGAGCTTTTTGATCTCATCACGAATCTGAACAGCTGTCCGGAATGTCTCGGGGAAATCTGTGACAAAGTAAGAGTAATTGAGCACCTGGATGGGACCGGCAATACCGACCCTTCCGACCGTGTTAAACGCTTTGACTCCCGGGTGTTCCGGGTCATCTGTGGCAAATATCTTTTCGGTCATTATTTTCATTTCATCATCAGTGTACGCCTCGATGGCCTCTACATCCTGGATAGCAATCACAGGATTTCCGGCGACATTTGGGTCTAGGAGGGCTATGCGTTTAGCGTCTTTAATGGCTGATGCATCCTCCACCATGTTCAATACCGGAGTCGGCCAAAAAAGTCCGCTTGTCATCCGCATATCTTTGGCTACACCCAATGCATCCGCTTTGTTCATGTAGCCGGTTAGAGGGTTGAAGTAACCGCTGCCGAGCATAACCGCGTTGCCGGCCGCTGCCGAGCAGATTGTGATAGACGGAAGCGATTTCGCCTCCTTCACAAATTCTGCCCGTTTTGCATCATTTTCGACGTAGAGTGGATTTAGTGCTGCCGAACCATGGGGATTAATCATCTGTTTTTCTCCTATTTATATTATTTTACAAGACAATGTATAGCATGAAAAACGCGCTATATTACCAACCGCAAATCTTTCTGTTCCGCAGCTCGCCGCACCCATTCAGAGAAAACGAATATATAGCGTGATTTGATGGATTTTGGGAGCCTTGTGAAAAAAGTAACTTAACGGTTTCTTCCCTCCTTGTCAAGCAAATATGGGAAATTAGAGGGAAGAAATTTTGAAGCAAAGCTCTTGAAGATCAAAGAAGCTGGAGCCTACGAGTTAGAGGGGAAAATATTAGAAATGTGATTATCTAATACTGTGAATGATATTAGGGATAGTTGCATTGTTTTCGCGTGATATCGAACGTTTAGAGACATTTTGAATTCAAAAAGGCCTAAAACAAAAATATATGCATTGATCTCTGTAACTTTTCAATAGTATTGCCATTCTTGTGGTGAGGTGATATATGTCCCACATGAGGAGGGTGTGTATATGAGAGAAGAGCGTTCGATCATTTCGGCCGCCGTTTTGGTTTGTCTGGTTTTGATGTTGGCCTGGAGCGTGACGATTGCTGAAGAAGAATCCATGCCGGAGGACATCGTTATTGACAATTCGGTTTACGAACCGGATCGTAAAGGGCCTGTCTATTTCTCTCACCTGGCCCATTATGAAGATTATGATGTGGCTTGCGAGGACTGTCACCATGAATATAAAGAGGCTGAAAATGTCTGGACAGAAGGAGATCCTGCCAAGAAATGTGAGACTTGTCACGACCCCTTAGAGAGCAAGGGGGACATCAAAAAACTGAGAATCGCGTTCCACAATAACTGTAAATCTTGTCATGAGAACCTATTCAAAGAGGACATTTCAGAAGACGCCCCCTACAGGAGCTGCTATGATTGTCACGAGAGGGAACCCTAAGGCTCTTGCCTAACGTTGGCTTCTTTCCCAGTTAGCCCTCAGTCCATAGCGCCTTCTCCATTGCGATCTGGTAGGGCCAGGAGAGGATGGCCGAGGGCAGGGGCAATGTCGGATCACTGCCACGGGACCCTATAGATATTATCTTGAGGGAATAGTCCTGCCTCATTGGGCATCAACATACTCGAGAATTCCATCAAAAAACCTGAACATTAGTCTCAGGAACTATGGTATGAGACACTAGTGCCGTGTCCCAGAAGTAACTCGAATAAAAAAGTACCTACTGCAGATTCAAAGAGTGGCTCGTGATCAACAGGGAATGTGAATGAAGCCAAAACCGACAAGTGAATCCAGAGCGGTGAAAACCGCGATAGTCCTGCCACCGGATACCAATAATCTCGGGACAATTTTTGGGGGGAAGGTCATGGCCTATATCGATGATATGGCAGGCTTGTCCGCCATGCGCCATTCACGGATGACGGTGGTCGCCGCCTCGACCGATTCCGTGGACTTTCTCCACCCCATTAGATCGGATCACGCTATCTGCCTTGAATCTTTCGTGACGTGGACCCATAAGACCTCCATGGAGGTCTTTGTGAAGGTTGTGGGGGAGGATTTGAGGACAGGGAAACGAACCGTCTGTGCAACGGCTTTTTTAACCTCTGTTGCGCTGGACGACCAAGGAAACCCCCATCCGGTTCCCGGGGTCATCCCTGAAACCGAATTGGAGAAAAGGTTATACGACAGTGCTCCGGAGCGGGCAAGAACCCGCAATAATCGGAGGAGAAAATCGCAACATCTGGCCAAAGATTTCGGAACGTAGGGTCTCCGGAAAGAAGATCGATAGGAATGGATGTACTGGACCTCCTGAATGAAAGGAGATGAGGCCTTTTTTTTGCTAGGCCGGGAAAAAGGAAGGAATATGACCCTCAGAAGTTCTGGATCGCAAAAGGATCGTGGGCCCGTAATCAGGCGTAAGGAAATAGAGAAGACAATCGTTCGGGCCCGACAAGCAGAGAGTGAGCGTTTGAAAGGGTACAGGGAGCAGTCATTGAGAATTCATCCCTGGGTTTGTGCGCGTTGCGGTCGAGAGTTCATCGTCAAAAACCTACATCTTCTCACAGTCCACCACAAGGATCACAACCATGACAACAATCCTTCGGATGGGAGTAATTGGGAAAACCTTTGCATTTATTGCCACGACAATGAGCACAGCCGATTACTGGACCATGAGGCAGGTAGAGGTATGCAAGTTGGAAATGATGAAGGAGGCGCTATTACCCATAAACCATTTGCAGGTCTTGAAGGTCTGTTGAGGAACGGGAAGAAGTGAATTCTAGGCGAGCTAAAGATTAAAAAAAGGAGTCGATGATGAAAATTCCCCAATATGTTACAGAAGAAGAAGTAAGAAGGATATGCAAGGAACTCAAGATCAGCGATTGGACCCGGAAGAAGGAGGCCAAGGTTTCTTTGAAAGAAGCCAAAGTCATTCTGGCACAGGTCAACACCAAGGGAATGGACATTGATCCAAAGGACTTTTGTGCCGGTCTGGAAGTTGAACTGGAGCATGGCATACAGTTTAGGGATGCCAACGTGACCAATAACCATCCTCTGCTCACGGGCCTGATTGTGCTGGCCCACTTCAAAGAATCCCTGGATTACTATAGACTCCTAGAGGTGGCCGAACTGGAAGGGGATTTGCTCAAGGCCGTGATGCGGGGACAATCAAGAAGGATTAAGGATTACTATGCGAGGTTGGCTACGGCGAGAATTGCCCTAAGAAAGGCGGAACTCGACAGGCTGGCGGAAAAATAGGATGAAACAGACAATGGAGCCCCACGGGTAAACCCGTGGTCCCACTGAGTTACCCGTCTCTCAATCCTCCGTAGCTGGCTACGACACGGTTATCCTCATAGGCTTCGTGGCGACATCGCGCCGTAGCACAACGAGCGTTTGCGCATTGATCCACAGGCCCCGCCCCACTTGGGCTGGATCTCCGCTCTGATCCGACACGCCCGTGGTCTTCTGCGAAGGATAAAAAGCAATGGAGGGGACATGGTCTTAGGTGGGACAGTCTGCCCATCGTTTGTCTGTTGGATTGAATAATGTTCAGATACTTGAAGGAGAAATATGGAGCAGGAAGACAAGGACTTAGATGCAGAAATTCAACCTGAAGAGAGCTTCGAGGATTTGTTAGAGCAGACCCTTGTTGCACCTGTTCGTCTGAATCCCGGTGACAAGGTTGAAGCCGAGGTCATCAAGATTTCAAGCGAATGGGTTTTTATTGACTTAGGCGCCAAATCTGAAGGTTGTATTGCCTTGGATGAATTTGTGGATGAAGAAGGGCGCATGGCCCTAGAAGAGGGCGACAGAATCGATGCCTATTTTCTGTCTTCCAAGAACAATGAAATGCTGTTCACCACCCGACTCTCCGGGGGATCAACGGGCCCTGGACTCCTGGAAGAAGCCTATCACAATCGCATCCCGGTTGAGGGTTTGGTGGAAAATGAAGTAAAGGGGGGATTTGAAGTCAAGGTTGGAGGGAATGTTCGGGCGTTTTGTCCTTTTTCCCAGATGGGCTTGAAACGGGTTGAGGATTCCGCCTCATATATAGGGCAACACATGATCTTTAGGGTCATCGAATACGGGGAAAAGGGCCGAAAGATCATTGTCTCCAATAGGGTCATATTGGAAGAAGAACGAGAAGAGCAAAAAAATGCCCTGAGAGAGTCTTTGAAAGAGGGGATGACCGTTAGTGGGGAAATCACCTCTGTTAGGAAGTTCGGCGCGTTTGTTGATATCGGAGGACTTAAGGGGCTGATCCCCATATCAGAGATTTCCTGGGGCAGAGTAGAAGATATCAACGAATCGATTTCCGCGGGGCAAAAAGTGGACGTGGCGGTCAAAAAACTGGATTGGGAGAATGATAGATTTTCGTTCAGCCTGAAAGATATCTTGCCCGATCCATGGAGCAATGCCGGGAAAAAATACCCGGAGGGTTCCGTGCATAAGGGGAAAGTCTCCCGACTTGTCCCTTTTGGGGCTTTTGTAACCCTTGAACCCGGGATAGACGGACTCATTCATATCTCAGAACTTGGAAAGAACAAGAGGATTAGTCATCCCCGAGAAATCTTGGGAGAAAACCAGTTTCTTGAAGTCAAAATATTGAAAGTAGACCAACAGGAGAATCGTCTGTCGCTGACTGTGGCCTCAGAAGAGCCGGGAGAAGATGAGAGCAATGGTTACAGGAAACACCTTTCCTCAGGCGGTAAGTCATCCGGGTCTTTCGGAACATTGGGGGATATTCTTCGGGAAAAGATAGGGAGGAAATAAGGCCAGTGTCAAAGGAAGATCGTTGATTTAGTCAACGAAATCGAATTATTCTCTCTTTGTTTCAGCCTGTTGGTGATCCAGGTTTGCCATGACATCGGCAAACCTTCTTTGTGCCTTGGTAGATACAAAATCTTCAGCTCTTCTACGGTCTTTCCCGCATCGTCTTTCCGGAATGTGCGTGAGATAGGTGAATTGCCTTCGATCAATCTT
>CAZCCX010000048.1:0-11499 GCA_964497115.1 uncultured Desulfobacteraceae bacterium | reverse complement strand
AGCGGTTTCCGATATCGGTGGAGAAGACCCGATTCAAGAGGCTTCAGAGAGCCTTCGATTCCTGGAAAGACAAAGTGAAGCATGTGCCGCTACAGGAAAGGCAATCTTCCCTCTTTTCGCATGCGGAGCATTTGCTGATCACACCGGGACAGACTCCCCCTTGTGACTGTTCAATATGAGGACAGTATTGGGACTCCATTGATATATTGAAATGGTACTTTTCTGAAAATATCTTCATCCGGAGAAGGTCCGCCCCTTTTCCACCCGCGTAGAAATCGTAAGGGCTCTTTGTTGAATATCTCATGAGGTCCTGTGTAGGAAGATATCCTTGAAAAATCTTCTCACTGTGTTCCTCTGCAATTCCAATCCCGAAATCATGCACTGAAAACTCAATTCTGTCCCCTTCTCTATCGGCCCTAATTTTAATCTTACCTTCATCGGGCGTGTTTTCTACGGCATTTCTTATCAGGCCGTCGACGACCTTCCCAAGCATGTCTTTGGGGAGAAAGAGAAATAGGTCCGGATCGAGAATACAGTCCACGTCTATTCTTCGATGGTCAAATCTCTTCTGTGATGTCTCGATTCTTGCTTGTATAAACTCATCGAGGCGAATCTTCTCGGGTTCCGCCCTCCTCAGGCCAAACGCCTCCTCAATTCGGTCTTTGACGTTCTCGAATAGACGCCCGTCTCCACACTCACCTGCAAAAAGGCCTGCGAGGACATCGGAACACTGCTCAAACATGAGGCTGATTAGGCCATAGCTCTTAAACTGCCTGTCCTGCATAATATCTGCAACTTCTTCCTGTATAGCAATGATCCGCTTCAGGCTCTTCTTCGACAGTTCCATGGGCCGTTTCCAGTTATGTTTGGGAACTTGTTTCAGTGCCTCCTTTAGGATATCTAAAGACAGTGTTAATGTCTGCATCGGCGTCTTCAATTCATGGGACAGATGTTTGATGGTTCTATCCTTTGCAGCGTTTAAGCTTGAAACCTCTCGGTAGGCCCCCTTAAGTTCTTCTGAAACCCTGGCATTCTCTATGGACAGGGCGACCGTCCCTGCAACCATGCTCAACAGATCGACATCTTTTGAACCAAAAGTCCCTTCAATCTTGTTGACGGCATTGAGCACGCCGATGATTCGCCCTTCGGCCCTTAGGGGCACTGAAATCAAGTTTCTTGAAACGTATCCGAGCTTTTCATCCCTCTCAGGATACAAAGTCCCGTCAGACGGTTCATAGTGGATCAATGGCTCTCCCGTTTCAATCACTTTTGCGGAAGCAAGTTGATCAAGGGAAAGCCGAACCTCTTTGACGCGCCTTCCAATTTCCGGATCTTCATAGGCGGAGGCAATGAAATAGAGTTCCCGAGTCTCTTGATCCAGAAGAAGCACAACAGCCGCTTCTGTTCCCAGCAATTCCTTAACCTCACTGGTGATGTAGTTCAGGAGACTCTCCAGGTCGTGGTGCTCATGCAGGGCTTGACTGATGCGAAGCATCAACTCATTTTGAAGGGTACTCCTTTTTTCCTCTGTAATGTCCTGCAGGGTTTCAATGGCCCCCACGACCTGTCCACGGCTATCCTTGATGGGTACTGCAGTGAGGAATAGCCATTTACCTTCCTCGCCAAGATTCGGGAAGAAATCCTGTGCACTATAGGCGCCGGGAGCCACATCGGATTTCTTATACTTTCCGAAATAATATTCGGCGACAGTCCTTTCGGAGGCCTGATCCAGTATGATATCGGCCATAACAGGCCTTTTCTCAGGATACCCGGATTTCCACTGATCATCCGTTCCGACAATATCCTTTGCTGAAAGCCCTGTCAGGTTCTCACAGGCCGTGTTATAATGGGCGACGATGTGATTCGAATCGATCACAAAGGTGGGGATGGGACTTCCGGCAATAATCTGGCCCAGTTGCTTCTCACTGGACCCAAGCATGTTGGTCAGTCTTTCGTGTTCCAAGACCTCATTTTCTAGGTCTTTTACCCTTTGCTCCAAATCTTCATAGGACGGCTTCCCAGCCATAGAAGGTTCTCCCAACGCCTCATTTCGAAATCAAACTAACCATGTATTCCCCTAATTATCAATATAATTTTAGGCCATCACAATTGACCTGTCATTTGAAATCTATCTCAAGAAAAACTGAAGGATCATCCGGTTAATGAGTACAATTCAATTCAAAATTGTGGGATCATATCTACGTTGATTAATCGATGATCAGGATTCAAGGATTCTAGGGTTCAAGGGGTCAAGGGGCTGTTTTAGCGTATAGTTTCATTTGATCCGAATAGCTTCTTGGCTATTCCAGCGTCCAAATAATTCGGAGATGATCCATAATTTTGTTCCCCAGGAGTAAAGACTTGCATTATCATGTGGATGAAGTAAACCTTTGTTATACTCTGGGTCATTTTCACTGTCGGGCGATTCTTCAGGAACATATTCGGAAATTAGGGACCGAAGTCCGAGACATCGAAAATCATCGGCATGAAGGCCACCTGCAGATACTGATATTTCGATAGGACAGGCCTTCCTTTTTCACTATACTTTGGAGGACGCTGCCCTTTTACCGCAAGGAGGATGTAGTGGAAAAACAAGACATAGGACTCATCGGTTTGGCCGTGATGGGAGAAAATCTGGTGCTGAATATGGAGAACCATGGCTTCTCCGTAGCCGTTTATAACCGAACTACCGGCAAAGTAGGCGCCTTTATAAATGGGCGGGCCAAAGGAAAAAACATCAAGGGTTGTTTGAGCATTGAAGAACTCGTTGAAAGCCTGGAGCGTCCCAGAAAAGTGATGCTCTTGGTAAAAGCGGGCAAACCGATCGATGAATATATTGACCGGATCATCCCCAATCTGGAACAAGGCGATATCATTATTGATGGGGGTAACAGTCATTTCCTGGACACGATTCGTCGAACAAAGTATGTCGAGGATAAAGGATTGCTCTATATAGGGGCCGGTGTTTCAGGCGGCGAAGAAGGTGCATTGCTCGGCCCGTCCATCATGCCCGGAGGCTCAACCAAAGCGTGGCCTGAGGTGAAAAAGATCTTTCAGGCAATCGCTGCAAAAGTCCATGACGGCTCTCCTTGCTGCGATTGGGTTGGAAAGGACGGCGCCGGTCATTTTGTGAAAATGGTGCACAATGGTATTGAGTATGGCGATATGCAGATGATTTGTGAGGCCTATTCGATCATGAGAACCGCCCTCGATATGTCCCCCGATGAGATGCAAGCGGCCTTTGCCGAATGGAATGAGGGTGAACTGAATAGCTATTTGATAGAAATTACCAGGGATATCCTGGGCAAGAAAGATGATGAAACCGGAGAACCGATGCTCGACGTCATCCTAGATACCGCCGGTCAGAAAGGAACAGGTAAATGGACCAGCCAGGCGGCGCTTGTCTTGGGTTGTCCTGCGCCCACAGTGACCGAGGCCGTGTTTGCCCGAGCCATGAGTGCCATCAAAGAAGAACGCGTGGCTGCGTCGAAAGAACTGTCTGGTCCGGCTTTTGAAGCGGTTTTGAGCAGGAATGGATATATTGAAATGATCCGTAAGGCCCTGTATGCATCAAAGATCTGCTCCTATGCTCAAGGTTATCAACTGATGAAACTGGCCGCCGAGGAGTACAATTGGGATCTGGACTTTGGTGATGTCGCCCTCATGTGGCGTGGTGGTTGTATTATACGCGCGCAGTTTCTGGGTAACATCAAAGAAGCCTTTGATGGAAACCCGAACCTACAGAATCTTCTTCTTGATGATTATTTCAAATCTATAATGGACTCTAACCAGAAGGCTTGGAGACAAGTCGTGGCCAAGGCCATAGAGATAGGCATCCCTGTCCCTGCGTTCAGCAGCGCTCTGGCCTACTATGACGGGTACAGAAGTGAAAGGTTGCCGGCTAATATGCTCCAGGCCCAGCGCGACTATTTTGGCGCCCATACTTACGAGCGAGTTGACAAGCCCAGGGGTGAGTTTTTTCACACCAACTGGACGGGCAGAGGCGGAGCAACGGCATCCGGCACCTACAATGCCTAGGTCTATCAGAGCAAATAATATATGGCTCTTCCCATCATGAAACGCCATATTATATATCCAAGTGTCACGGTACAGTCTGGTGTTGTCGCGCTTTTCGCTAAACAGACGTGACGATACAAAACACTAATCTTTGGTTCTTCCGGTTAATGAGTACCTTAATCATAAAGCCCTTTAGTATCTGGGAAGGGTCATGGTGTCTTTTCGGAGTGACTGTCGGGAGGCCTTCGTTATTTCAGGATGTTAGAGAGTGGGGGACCCCCTGGCCCCGAGCGAAAGCGAGGGGAACAGTGGAGGGGGGAGGGTTCACCCGGCTCTAACATCCTGAAATGACCAGGCCGTGAGACTCGGAATTGGAGAAAAGATACCATGACCCGTATGCCTTTAACATTAGTTTTGAATATGTACTCTTTTCAATCGTACTCATTAACCGGAAGAACCAAATCTTTTAGACAAGGAGAGCGTATAATGGATAAGAGACTTTTTTTAGCCCCCATCTGCGTGACCATGATATTAGCATGTGTATCATTCTTCAGTGGAATCAGCTTTGCTCAGCCTCCGGAAGGGGGAATGCAAATGCCGGCCTGGATGTCTTCCCCTGACGGACCTGAAAAGCAAGAGGCCTTTATGAAAGCTGAAGATAAGGACGGGGACGGCAAGGTCGCTCGCGACGAGTTTAAAGGGCCGGATATGCTCTGGAATCAATGGGACACGAACAAGGACGGTTTTATAGAACCGGATGAGGCCCCCAGCACCATGCCCAAGATGAAGATGCCGGAATTTGTTGATGACGGCAAACCACGAGGTCCCCATATCGAAGGGGGGGCAAGTGGCGAAGAGTTTATGGAGCAGTTCGATTTGGACAAGGACGGGAGAATATCTCATTCTGAATGGGAGACTGTCAGACCGAATACGGTATACAGACAAAAGCACTGGCCGTCATATGACAAAAACCGTGATATGTCTATCACTCCGGAGGAAGCCCCACAAAAAGAGGACGGATCGGAACCGGCGCCGGAGTAATTCAGCACACGCTTGGCGCAGACAGCAACACCCGGCCCATGAACGATCCTGTTATTAGGGGGGGACCGGGTTTTCTATCCTCATCCCGTCCTTTTTCGAATCAAAACAAAGAATGCTTTAGGGAAACGTGTTCCTGGAGCCAAGTCTTGTCTAATCTATGGCATTCGGTAGACCATGGAGTTGGTATTCATTCCTGCGCCGACAGAGGCGAAGACCGCGATATCTCCGGAATGCAGTCTATGATTGTTCAGTTTCCCTCTTTGCATAAGATCAAACATCGTCGGAAGGGTGGCTACTGAACTGTTGCCCAACCAGGAGATGGTCATGGGCATTATGTCTTCGGGTAATGTCTTCAGTCCGTACAATCTGAATATATTCTTGAGGATAGCTCTGTCCATCTTTTCATTTGCCTGGTGAATGAGGACCTTTTTTACATCACTTAACGACAGGCCGGCTTTTTCAAGACTCAGCTTGACCACCTGCGGAACCACCTTGAGCCCATATTTATAGATCTGATGGCCATGCATCTTGAGATAGATTGCCTCGTCACTACGGTCGGGGCCGTATGTCTTGCCATTCCAAATCAGGAATGTCTCATTCTTTGTGTCAGACCGGGTCACATGAGAGAGAATCCCCGTATCCTTATCCGTGGCCTCCAAAAGGACGGCACCGGCCCCATCGGCAAAGATCATGCTGTCGATGTCGTGGCTGTCAACGACCCTGGAAAGCATTTCCGCCCCAATAACCAGGACCTTCTTGGCACTGCCTGACTTGATATGTTGATCGGCGATAATCACGCCATGGAGCCAGCCGGGACACCCGAAGGGAACATCATATGCAACCGTATAAGGGTTTTCTATGCCCAGCAGATGCTTGACCCTTGAACCCAGGGACGGGCACATGTCTGTCCTTGCACCTCCTCCTGCTTCCACATCCCCATAATTATGGGCCACGATCAAGTAATCGAGGCTCTCTTTGTCCGATCCCTCCAAGGCGGCCTTTGCAGCCTCAAATGCGATATCCGTTGTCTTGAGGTGATCACTTGCATACCGCCTCTCTTTTATGCATGTGATATTTTGGAATTGTTTGACAATATCTTCATTAGATTTTTGAATCTTTTCCCCACTGATATTATAGAACTCCCTATCAAGGAATGCCTTATTCTCCACCCTTACCGTCGGGATATAGCTGCCGGTCCCAGTGATAATCGTATTTAACATGTAACCTGTTAATATCCTTTGTCGTTGACTTTATTAAGGTTTTTGAATACTCCATCCGCTTGTTGTAGATCCCGGTTTATCGGGGCGGTGGAGTTACAGTCGTTCCCTCTTCCTGGGGTGAGGGGTTAAATCCAATGATATCCCATTTACCCTTTGATACCCCGCCGCTTGGGGCGGGGAGGTTTATTCAAAATCCGAATTGAAAGTGTGCTAAGAAAAAAGGGCGATCCGTCATCATACAGGATGCCCTTTTATTTACTCACATTATAACGAGCTAGATGACAGTGACATTTACTGCAGCCGGGCCTTTACTTCCCTGCTCTATCTCAAATGTAACCCGGTCGCCTTCATTGAGAGACTTGAAACCTTCTGCATTGATTCCTGAGTGATGAACGAATACATCCGGACCATCTTCTTGCTCGATGAAGCCAAAGCCTTTTCGGTCATTGAACCACTTTACAGTTCCATTAGCCATAGTGACACCCTCCTTTACAGTAATTTTCATGGTTCTCAACTTCAGGCTACCACTATCGACAAAACGGATCCTTCCTTCAGCAAAAAACCGGCCCCCTGACAAAGGGAAGCTCTTTATGATGGCCTCATTTTAATCGATTTATACCCAAAGTCAAGCTATGAAATCGTTCCGCAATTTCATAGCTCCGGAAAGGCAGAAATCCGGGTCCAGTCTTCGACCTTGAGTTCAGACCGAAGGGAGGCCCCGGCTTTGGTTCACCCCAGAGGGGGAAAGTATACCGAACCAGCGTTTGGGAAGGACATGCCCGTCTTTTCAAGGCCATATCTCACAAAAAGATACCATCCCGCTATAGCGGGACAAAGCCTTCGAACTCTGACCCCCGTGATACGGGATCTTCGACGGTCCCAAAGGACCAGGTTTCTTGAATCGAGTGAAATTCCTAATGTATCAAGCCAGTTAGCCATGAGAGGGATAGAGAGCCTCTTCCCCTTCAGACCCCTTTATTCGCCAAATAGGTCATGTACCCGCCACTGAGATTTTTAGACTCAAACCCGTGCTGAAGGAGGACCCTTGCCTGTCCCCTTATCCTTCAACAATGGCCACCCAAATCGTCGCGGTTTACGTAGATACCCCTTTTTGCTTCGCTTGATCCAGGCTGTCTGGCCCAAGCTAGTCAAACAGTCGGCGGTCCCCGCTGCCTTGAACCGAGCGTGAGTCAATAACCTGGAACCTACGCGGTACAGAAGGCAGGCTAGCGCCTCCGTGCTCAATCATCGAAAATCGTCCTGATCCTGTTGAATAGAATCCGAGCAGGGAACAGCTCGAGTATCTGGAGACGGTAAACACATCGGCCGATTCCCTGCTGGCCATTCTAAACGATGTCCTGGACCTGGCAAAAATCGAATCAGAGAAAATGGATCTGGAAGAGATCGATTTTGATCTGCGTACGACGATAGAGCATGCCGTTCAAACCGTAGCGGTCAAGGCAGGACAGGCTGGACTTGAACTCACCTGCCGCATCAGGCCGGAAGTCACCACTGCTCTGGTAGGGGATCCCTCAAGGTTAAGGCAGGTCCTTGTCAATCTCTTGGGCAATGCCATTAAATTCACTGAAGAGGGAGAAGTCGGCCTCGACGTAAAGATCGAGGAAGAAAACGAATCCATACGTATCTTTTATCAAGTCCCTATATGACCTGACCTAGGCGCCGTATAACACGCTATGATGAAGGAGGAAAAAGATATTTCGCGGGGTGCAAGGCTGGTTTTCTCCCCGGGAAAGGCGATGAAGCGCCTTGCTGAATATCCAAAAAACTCTTGAGTAGATCCAGCTTGCAAATAGGCCCTTTTTGTCTTACGCTGCCAAGTCACTGGGGATGGTATGAAATCACAGGGTATTATAAGCCGCGCCGGGGAAATGGTTCCCGGTCTGCATTTGCTGGGACATCCGGCCGGGCCGGTCTATTTCTTGGATAGCCCGCAGCCGGTGTTGTTTGATTCCGGATTCGCCGCGCTGGCCCAGGCATACCTCGACGACCTGGCCGCGATTCTTCTGGGGCGCTCGCCTCGCTTTCTTTTCCTCACCCATTCCCACTACGACCACGCCGGATGCGCTGGATGGTTCAAGAAGACCTATCCTGACCTGACCGTGTGCGCCTCTTCACAGGCCCAGGCCGTTTTACACCGGCCCAATGCCATCAAGCTCATAAGCAAATTGAGCCGGGAAGCTACCGACTTTTTTGTCAAGCAGGGTATTCCCCGCGCCAAGGAGGGTGAGTTCTTGCCCATTGAGGTCGAGAAGGTCTTGGCTGACGGCGACACAGTCCAATTGGCCGACAACCTGAGCGTGGAGGTCATTGCCACGCCGGGGCATACCCGCGGCTGCCTCAGCTACTATGTCCCTCAGCAAAAGATGCTCTTTTGTGGCGAGGCCGGTGGGATAAGGCTTCATGACGGCCATATCGCCACCGAATTCGTGGCGGACTACCAGGCCTATGAAGACTCCCTACGGCGATTGGCAGGACTCGAAGTGGAGGTGCTGTGCCAGGCCCATCATCTGGCACTCATAGGGCCGACGGCCGGAAAGTCTCTCCGTGAGAGTCTACACAAAGCCATGGAGTTTAAGGAGATGGTCCTTGAGTTCTTGGCCCGGGATGGAGGTGATATCGGGCGTACTATTCGGCGTGTCAAGGAAATCGACTGGGACCCCAGGACCGGATTCAAGCAGCCGCTGCCCGCCTACATGTTAAACCTGGAGGCACGGGTAAAGCTGCTGGCCAAGGAGGCGGGATATGTGGTCTCAAAGAATAACTGACGGACTTTTCGCGAATACATTAATAATCGAGTAGAGTGATTATCCTTCTCTAGTCCGACTTTGAGGTCTGATTTCTCCGCCCCAGGGCGCACAGCACAGAGCCCACAACGATAATGCAAGCGCCGAAAATACTCCAGAGATTCAGACGCTCCGGGTCGATATACCCTGGGAAGAGGACGGAGCAGAGCTTCATGGCGACTACCGTTATAAGGGGTATGGTGGCCAACACCATGCTGATTCGTGAGGCCTCCCAATGATCAAGCGCTTCGGAAAAACACCCATAGGCCACCAGGGTGTTGAATGCACAAAACAGGAGCAGTAAGAGAGGACCGATGCCCAACTGGAAAAGATGAGACGGTTGGGCGAATGGGAAAAAGAGAACAATTGCTGAGATGTAGATCCAGAGCAAAATGGTCCCTGAAGGGAACGTCTTCAGAAGCTGCTTTTGCGAGAGCGCATAAAACGCCCACATGATTGCAGAGGCTATGATCAGTAAGACGCCTATGGTGTAATCGCCCGTGGGGTTAAGCAATTCTTCGAACCGGTCATTGAAAAAGACCACCAGTCCGCTCACCACGAAAACAAATCCTGCCCATTGACGCATTCTGAAACGCTCCCTGAAGAAAACAAGCCCCCCCAGCAGCATAAACATTGGGGCAAGCTGGACGACGACCGTCGCCGTACCGGGAGATAGGTATCGAAGACCGAGCAGGTTTAGGATGTAGGTTCCGCAGAGGCCGATACTCGCCACAATGAGGAGGTAAAGACGCGAACCCTTTATCTTACTTGTGGACGGGAACCCATTCTTCCGTATGATAAAGACGGCCAGCACAAGAGCCGCCACAAGAAAACGATACCATGTGATGGTGAAAGGGTCCATGGAGTCAAGCAGACCTTTTAGCGCAATGGGCAACACACCCCAAAGAAAGGCGGTTACCAAGGACAGTACGAGTCCGAGACGCCAGCGTCCAGTTGTGACATGTATATTCATAGATCTTTTTATGATTTGATTTAGCCCTGATAATGATAGAGCAGAGATTACTCGAACGGGTCTTGAATAGCAATCCCTAAGGCTTCTTTCACTCTTTTCAGTACACAACTCGATTTCTTTTCTCTTGAAAGTAATCACAGGAAAGGACATAATCTTTAAGGCATCATCCCTTTCGTTGTTCTCACAAATTGAGAAAAGCAGACTTCCTGCAAGAGCATCAATGATTAGCCTTCAGTCTTCAGCCACTTCACCCTCTGCAGTCCCGCTGGAAGCGGGACGGAGGCCGGGTGACCTGGGCACCTTTAAAGCACGTCCCAATAGGCCCATAGCGGGCAGTCTTCTGGTCCTTAGCGCCTCTTTGATGCTTGCCACCCTGGGGGCCCTGGTGAAGCTGGCCTCAACAGCCTTGCCCAACGAAGTAATCGTCTTCTTTCGTAATTTTTCTGCCTTAATCTGTTTTCTACCCTGGCTCACGTTACCCCGCAACCGACGTCAGCTCAAAACCTCATGGTTTCGATTTCACCTGCTACGGAGCATGGCCGGGCTAGGGGCCATATATTGTCTTTTTTATACTCTGGCTCATCTTCAGTTGGCAGAGGCCGTCCTGCTATCTTTCACCACCCCCTTGCTCATTCCCCTGATTGCACGGATCTGGTTGAAAGAGCCGGTTTCGAGGCAAACAGGCACGGTTATCCTGCTGGGATTCCTGGGTGTGGTCCTGATTCTAAAACCGGGCCCGAATGTCTTCAGGCCGGTGGCATTGGTAGGAGTTGCAAGCGCCTTATTAGCTTCTATTTCCATGGTCACCATTCGACGGATGGAGAATACCGAACCTGCGATACGCATTGTGTTCTATTTTTCTTGCCTCTCAACACTGGTATCTGCCTTCCCGCTAATCCGCGTATGGGAAACCCCATCAGGTCACTTCTGGCTCGTTCTGTTCGCCCTCGGATTGGTGGCTGTCATTGGTCAGTTGTTGTTGACAAAAGGATATAGCCTGGCACCAGCGGCTCAAGTGGGCCCGTTTGTCTACGCCAATGTCATCTTCTCAACGTTTATCGGGTGGTGGTTTTGGGACGAATATCTGGATATCTGGTCAGGGATAGGCGCCCTTTTGGTCTGTCTGACCGGAATCATCTCCACCTATCAGCGCGGAGGAGTGGCACTGCCCAACAATTGGCGCATGCCATGGAAATATCGAAGCACGGGAGCTCAAACTTGTTCTAAGCCAATTGCCGGCGACTCGTCCAGCGCGGGGCGGGAAGCATCAAGAAGCTCCGTCGACGGGGGTCCAAGGGATAATGGTTTTTGTCCTTAGTCTTTTGGTTACTTGAGTTTACCCTATCGTTGCATAAAAAACATGACAAGGGGTTCTAGAAAGCAATAATGACAAGGATCTTGGCGTAATTCGAGACTATTTTTGGAAATCACCAAATGTGAATTC
>CAZCCX010000047.1:0-11541 GCA_964497115.1 uncultured Desulfobacteraceae bacterium | reverse complement strand
AAGGGGAGAAAAGAGGGTACAGCCTACTTCGTAGGCTGAAAACATCCTCCGCCTCCTACCAAAAAAAGGCTATTTCACTTATTCCCTTTTGCTTGTCTCCGGTCTCTCATAGGGAGATAATCTCGCTTTTCAGAGCCCGTGTAGATCTGCCTTGGTCGGTGGAGTTTCCATTGAGGATCATCAATGCTCTCTTTCCATTGGCTGATCCAGCCGGGTAGCCTCCCGATGGCGAACATGACCGTGAACATGTTGATAGGGATACCCAGTGCTCGCAGAAAAATGCCGGTGTAAAAGTCGACGTTGGGATAGAGGCTGTTATCAATAAAGTATGAGTCTTTTATGGCTATTTCCTCCAGTTTTCTTGCAATATCCAGCAATTCATCTTTCCGTTTCAGTCTTTTCAGAACCTTGTCACACACCTTTTTCATGATACGGGCTCTGGGGTCATAGGTCTTATAGACCCTGTGTCCAAAACCCATAAGCCTGAAGGAGTCCTTCTTGTCCTTAGCCCTTTTCATGAAAGGTTTCACATCACCGCCGCTTGCCTTTATCTCCGTAAGCATTTCCACCACTGCCTGGTTGGCGCCTCCGTGCAAGGGTCCCCACAAGGCAGATATGCCTGCCGAAATTGCGGCATAAAGGTTGACCCTTGCACTCCCCACCAACCGAACCGCAGCGGTGGAGCAGTTCTGTTCATGGTCTGCATGAAGAATCCAGAATACGTTCAAGGCGTCCACAATAATTTCGTCGATCTTATAGGGGAGGACCGGAGAATCAAACATCATATTGAGGAAGTTCGCGGCATAGGTGAGATCATGCCTCGGATAAACGACCTTGTGTCCCCTTGAAATCTTATAAGACATGGCCGCCATGGTCCTCATTTTGGAAAGAAGCCGGGTTAAGATCACATTGGTATCCTCCTCTTCCGTGGCCTCGGGCAGTTGGGGGTAGAAGGCACGCAGGGCATTGACCATAGAGGAGAGTATTCCCATTGGATGGGCGCGTCTGGGAAAATTCTCAAAAAATTCACGCATATCCTCGTGGACAAGGGAATGATCGTTCAACAGGATAGAGAAGTTGGTCAGTTGCTCTCTGGTGGGAAGCTCCCCGTTGAGCAAGAGATAAGCGGTTTCCGCAAAGGTGGAATGCTCTGCCAATTGTTCAACCGGAATCCCCCGGTACCGGAGAATTCCCTTCTCCCCGTCCATAAAGGTGATGCTGCTTTTGCAGCTCCCAGTATTTGCGTAGCCCGGGTCCAGGGTAATGAACCCGGTTTTCTGGCGAAGTTCTGAGATGTCGAGGCCTCTGTCTCCTTCCGTACCAACGACAATAGGCAGTTTATAAGTTTTGCCGTCCACGATCAGTTTTGCAGTCTGTCCCATCTGTTTGACCTCCAAAATGGCAAAATGGTCCTGTTGATCCTCAGGGCGCTCTACCCGCCTTGACCTTGAACAAAACGGAGCTTTTTCCAAAGGTCTCAGTTTATTGGGGAAAGGGTTTAGGTGAAAAGGTTTTCAGGCGGCCTTCCCTCGGGAACGTATTCGTGGGGAATTTTCTCTTCATTCCACTCTTCGGTCACATAGAGATTGCAGTAGCAACTCCCGTATTCCCGGACATCGGCCTCTCTATAGACGCACGGGCAGAAGATATCCCGATCTTTGTCCCGGTCTCCTGAAAGCAGTCTGCAAGGACAACCCATATACCCATAACGCTCTTTGTTGGTCAGGAGGGCTTCAAGGAGATCAAGGGTCCTTTCTTTGTCCTTGTTAAAGAAAAATCCTTTGGGCTCCTGGATCTTCTTCAATTTCCTATAGAGCTTTTCCGCTTCTTTCATAGTCCTAATGCCTCCTTGATATCGTCTTCTTTAAACCCGACAATGACTTTATCGCCAATGATGATAGTCGGAAAAGAGCACTGAGGATTGAGTTTCTTGATATCCTCAAGGATAGCGGCCCTTTCTTCTCCGTGGGTTAAATCCACGTCAGTAAATTCGTATTTCACGTTACACTCACCCAGGAACTTCTTGGTGGCTTTGCAGTGGCTGCATGTGCTGAGGCTGTAGATTTTCACATCATTTTCCATGCTCGATTCTCCTTTCCTCTGGGTGCAGGTTTCAGCGTTTGTTCATGTTTCGTTACTGCTCGTCGCACTATATCATAAAATAATGACAAATGGTGTCAATATCAAGTTATGAAATCACTTTGGGATTTTAAAAAGGCGACTTGCCGGACTCAGTAGAATTTGCCCGCCTCTAGAGGATTTCGTCTGTTTCCAGCTTCACAATCGCAAAGAAAAGAGGGTCGGGATTCCTGCTTATGGCGATCAATAGCTGATTTTCGAGACTCTCTGAAAAGAAACACGAAATTCGAAGTCAAGAACCAGGGGTTACCTAGTTTTGCATACATGAAGAGCATGACAAAAGGACGGTTTAAGTAAGCCTCTGTTTTGACTCTTTGATTTTGATTGGTGAACGTTGGTCTATTTGGAGAAACACTAGTGTCGTGTCCCAAAAAATGACTTCCATTATCCTGAGCAGATTCTATGACAAGTGGGGGGCATGAGTATCTCTCTTCAGTTTCACCACCATCTGTCCAGAGGTGGTGGAACGGCACCATAATTCAGCATACTATGAAGCAGCCCCACGAGCAATGCCGCCACGGCGACGGGCATTATTTGTGCCTGTCCACTGAGCGTTGTTGACTTTGGGGGCGGTTACAGGCTCGGGCGTCTTTTGGGTGGCGGAACTGAAGAGAGACCCCCATACCCCCCTTTTTTCTGCAGTAGGTACTTTTTATTCGAGTTACTTCTGGGACACGACACTAGCTTTAGGAATCAGAAATGGAAGAAAAACGGAACGCTTGGGAATTCTTCCGATGTGGCCGAGAGCAGGGAGGGGAGCACGTCGGGGGAGACTCGGCGAATGCCCGGTCTCAACTTCGTTGGAGTATGATGGAGTTGACCGTGGAAAAGCCGCAGGCAGAGTCTGTTGGACTGTCAAAGGGGCGATAAACCTGAGAACGGTAGTACTCTGAATTGCCGCAACTGAAATGATCCTTTTTGGAGATTTTTGTGTTATACTAGATAGATGTGGTGAGCCCTGGTTACTAAAGGCTCACCCTATCGGTGAAAGCATCCGGCAGTGCCTTTTATGTCCTATTCCAAGGAGCAAAGCCCGGGACCCGGGCCTTTCCGATTTAGGGGTTTTTTCCACTAGCCGGTGTTCTTTAGAGGGGAGACAGGTGCCGCTGAAAGTCAACGAGGTCTTCTACAGCATCCAGGGAGAATCATCCTTTGCCGGGCGCCCCTGTGTTTTTGTCAGACTCACCGGATGTAACCTCAGGTGCTCTTATTGCGATACCCAATATGCCTATGATGAGGGTAACACATCGAAAATAGATGAGATTCTTGCGGAGGTAGAATCTCATGAATGCCGTCTTGTTGAAATCACCGGAGGAGAACCATTGCTTCAAAAGGAGACCCCTGCTCTGATTCAGAGATTGCTGGATGAGGATTATGAGGTCCTTCTGGAGACGAACGGGTCTCAGGACATCGGCAGGGTTAATGGACGGTGCGTCAGAATCGTGGATATCAAGTGCCCATCAAGCGGTGAGGAAGACAAGAACGATCTGAAAAACCTGAACATGCTCACCGACAAGGACGAGGTGAAGTTCGTCATTGGAGACAGGGGGGATTACGAGTACGCAAAGCGTGTATTGAATCTGATACCCGCATATTCCACGAGGAAAACGGCGGTGCATTTTTCAACTGTTTTTGGAGAAACAGATCCAAAGACCTTGGCAAAGTGGATTCTGGAGGACCATTTGAACGTGAGACTGCATCTGCAGCTTCACAAGTTGATTTGGGGTCAAGGGCAAAGAGGGGTCTAAAGGCACGTAATGGTCGTTACTCATAAAAAAGCGGTCGTCCTTTTGAGCGGAGGAATCGACTCGACAACGGCCATGGCCATTGCACACGCGGAGGGATTTGCGATCTACAGCCTGAGTTTCCGTTATGGCCAGCGGCATGTCTTGGAGCTTGACTCTGCTCACAAGGTGAGTAAGGCCCTGGAGGCCAAAGAACACCTGATTGTCGACATAGACCTGGCAAAGATCGGGGGCTCGGCGCTGACCGGTGTTTTTGAGGTACCCAAAGGCCGGGATAGTGAAGAGATGGAGCGGGAGATTCCTATCACCTATGTGCCCGGACGGAACACCATATTCCTTTCCTATGCCATGGCCTGGGCTGAGGTTGTGGGGGCCGCAGATATCTTCATAGGGGTAAATGCTATCGACTACAGCGGCTACCCGGACTGTCGTCCTGAATTCATTCAGGCCTTTGAGAAGATGGCGAATCTGGCTACTAAAGCCGGAGTGGAGGGCAAGATCCAATTTAGAATCAATGTCCCTCTCGTTCGCATGACCAAGGCTGAGATCATCCGAAAAGGTGTGGAACTGGGTGTTGATTACGGCATGACCTTGAGCTGCTATGACCCTTCTCAAGAAGGAAGGGCCTGCGGTCATTGCGATAGTTGTATTTTGAGACGGAAAGGGTTTCAGGAGGCCGGAGTTCTGGATCCTACATCCTATTTGTGAGGACGAATTCCGATATTTAACATGATGGACACGTAAAAAGTCCATCAACAGGCCAAGAGCGAGTAAGCTCCGGCCTGAGGCAAGGGTGAAACCATTTGAAATTATATCAAATGACGGGAGAGGGGGCGTCCCCTCCCGCCGAGTAAGAGTCTGAAAAGGACTTTTTACCAGGTTATCTTATTGCACAGAGCATGAAGAAAGGAGCAAATATGTTAAAAAAACCCAGAAGAGAAGAGACCTACACGGAACCGAAGGCGCGGCCGGTTTCTTCGCGGCCGGACACGATTATCGGGGAGAATGTTTTTATTGAAGGAAGCATTCGGGGTGAAGGAAACTTGATGATCGAAGGCACTGTCAAGGGCAAGATTGAACTTGCAAAGCATCATCTGACGGTGGGCCTTAATGGCCAGGTTGAGGCCGAGATTCAAGCCGGTGAAGTCACCGTAAGCGGACATCTGATTGGTAACATTACGGCTCTAGACAGGGTAACGATCACTAGGACAGCCGATTTTAGTGGTGAAATCAAGGCAAAGCGAATCTCAGTGGAGGACGGGGCAATGCTTAAGGCCTCTATTGAGCTTGAGAGAGAATCCCCGGTGAAGGATGTTTCCAAAAGCAGGCCGGACGAACCGGGTTTTTCGATATCTCAAAATGAACCCCTCAGTCTGGCCGGCAAAGGTATAAAGGGGGAGTGATCTTTGAGGTCTCATACTGCTCGGCTAAGGGAGAATCAAGCCAATGAGCCTAGGCGATCGCAACATACAAGTAACGCCTTAAGACTATTCACGGAGCACCTCGAAAATCAAACTGATGCCCAGGTGTTGGATGTCGGGCCTGTGTGCGGCGAAAATGTTGATTTTTTTGCCCGGCGAGTGAAGAGGGTTTTTGTCTGTGACATGTTTCTTCGTCTGGATCTGGCCCGTCGCAAGGACCTTACTCAGAACCAAGCCTGGCAAAACCTGGATTACCCGTCACACAGCTTCGACGGAATTGCGCTTTGGGGGCTGTTTGACTATCTGGACGATCAGGGAATCTCTGCGCTGATTGCACGGTGTGCCGACATGCTAAGGCCCTCCGGAACACTGTTGGCTGTGGTTCAAGATGAACATAACATCGTTGACCCAGGGATCAACTCCTATGTCATTTTAGAAGACTTTGATGTGCTTCGACGGCCCCAGCCGCATTTGACCCTTGCCTCGCAAAGGCGCCACAATAGGGCCCTGCTGGGAATGGTAGATCCCTTCATTCCTTTGAAGTCATTTATCTACCGCGGCGGGACAAGAGAAATCCTCTTGCAGCGCAAATAGACTCTTCGACTCACAGACATCCTTCGGCAGATGCACCGATTATTGGGGGGGGCTCTTTTACCCCCCACCTTACCCTTGTCAATGCCCGATTCGGACTTACATTAGAATATTTCCTTAAGAAGAAAGACATGGCCATTGATGGAGGAGATTACATGGCGATACTGTTGATGGTGATCATACAACCGGGATCAGAGGAGATTAGGATATGAGGAATTATTTGATTATAGGCAATGGTGTGGCCGGAACGACGGCCGCGGAGAATATCCGTAAGCAGGATAACGAGGGGAAAATTACCATATTCTCTGACGAGGACCTTCCTTTTTACTATCGTTTGCGGCTTAATGAATTCATATCCGGAGACATCTCCGAAACACAACTTGTTGCCAAAAAGGTGACATGGTACGAGGATCAGAATATCGGTCTCAAACTCAAGACACGCATCGTGGAGGTGAAACTCCAGGAAAAGAGTGCTGTCACAGAAGATAATCAGAGATTTGCTTTTGATCGCCTCCTTATTGCCACAGGGAGCCATTCTTTTATTCCACCCATAAAAGGATCTGAAAAAAAAGGTGTGTTTGTGCTTCGTGACATTCAGGACGCCCGTGATATTTCGGCTTACGCAAAGAATGTCGAGGATATTATCCTGATTGGCGGCGGTCTGCTTGGTCTTGAAGCGGGTCATGCCCTGAGGAAACTGGGGAAGAAGATCATGGTGGTGGAGTTTTTTCCAAGGCTACTGCCGAGACAGTTGGACGTGGATGGAGCCCGGAGACTTCAGGAGGTCATGGAAGATATGGGCTTCTCCTTCCGTTTAGGGGCCAAGACCCAGGAGATCACAGGAGACGGTCAAGCCCGCGGGATTCTGCTGGAGGGAGGAGAGTCTCTTTCAGGAGGGATGGTCGTTGTCTCAGCCGGAGTGCGTCCTAATATGGTGTTGGCTGAACCTTTGGCCCTGAGTATTGACAAAGGCATTGTGGTGGATGAGCATCTGCAGACTAGTCAGCCGGGTATTTACGCGGCCGGTGATGTGGCCGAGTTTAAAGGGATGCCCTACGGCATCTGGCCGGCTGCGATGGAACAGGGAAAGACCGCGGGGATCAATATGGCCGGAGGCGATATGAGTTATGATGGAACGACCATGGCCAATACCCTCAAGGTGGCGGGTGTTGATCTGGCCTCGGCAGGCAACATTGACGCTGAGAACGAGTTTGAAGCCAGGGTTAAGACCGAAGGAGGGATTTACAGGAAGATCGTTATCAAAGACAATCATATCGTTGGCTGCATCATGCTGGGTGAAACAAAAGGGTTTAATCAGATCACCAAGATGATGACTGAGAAGATGGATGTTTCGCAGATCGAGGACCTCCTATAGCCACAAAGGAACGAAGGCACAAAGAAGGAAGTAACAATATTCTCTTCATGTCCATTTCTGCAGATTATATCGAAGACATCTTAGGTCCTGACGGTTCGGTTTCCCGATCTCTTGAGGGGTTTGAATTCCGTGCCGCACAGGTTGAGATGGCCCGTTTGATTGAAAAGGCCATCAGGGAAAAGACTTCGGCCATCGTTGAAGCGGGCACTGGAACCGGAAAGACCCTCGGCTATCTTGTCCCCCTTGTGCTCAGCGGCAAGAAGGCCGTGATATCCACGGGGACCAAGAACCTTCAGGAACAGGTTTTCTTTAAAGACATTCCCCTTCTTGAAAAAGCCACGGGCCTTGATGTGGATGCTATGCTCATGAAGGGGCGGAAGAATTACCTCTGCCTGTACCGATACCATCAATATTTTTCCAATATATCTTTTTTGAAACCTACCCAGGAAGCGATAAGGAAAAAGATTGAGAAGTGGATTGGAAAGACTGAATTTGCCGATCGCGCCGAACTGGAGTGGATGAGAGACGACGATCTGCTCTGGGATTCCATATCCTCCACGTCGGAACAATGTCTTGGTTCCCAATGTCTTCATGCGGAGGATTGTTACCTGAACGCCCTTCGAAGAAGAGCGGCCGAAGCCAAAATCATCATTGTCAACCATCACCTCTTTTTTGCTGATCTGATGGTCAAGAAGGGAGGGTTTGGAGAAATCATTCCTCGCTTTCAGGTTGTCGTCTTTGATGAAGCCCACAGCATAGAAGAAATTGCCACTGCCTATTTTGGCGAGAGCTTCAGTACAAATCAATTGACTGAGTTTGCAAAGGATCTGGAAAAGGAAGTGAAGGCCTATGGGAAAAATGTGGAGAAAGACCTGAAAAGACACCTGGATCTACTAAGAACAGGGGCGGAAGGTCTTCGAGAACCGTTTGCCGGCTCTGATGAGAAAGGACGGCTCATGGATGAAATCCTTGAGAAGATCCGTACGGGTCCCGGGCGTGATATCAGGGATAGCCTAAACTTCATTTCTGAAGAGTCTGACTTGAAGAGCCTGAAAGGTGCTGTGCTTCAGGCCTATGCGTCCAGGGCTGGTGAGTTGGGGCAACGCCTTGAGGGTGTCCTGTCTTCGACGGCCCCTGATTGGCTGCAATGGTATGAAAGACGAAAAAAAGGTGTGGTGCTTCACGCGTCGCCTCTGGGCGTTTCGCGATACCTGGAAGAGTATCTCTATTTGGAGGGGAGAAGCACGGTCTTTACCTCAGCGACCCTTTCTACGAATGGAGACTTTTCCTATTATCGATCCCGAATGGGGCTCTCTGAAGATGTGTTGGAAAAGGTTTACACTTCCCACTTCTTTTTCCAGGAACAAACGCTCATGTACATTCCAAAGGATTTGCCTCCCCCCAGTAATCCCAATTTCGGGCTCAGGGCGGCCAAGAGAATCTTGGACATTCTGAAGATCACCTCCGGGCGGGCACTGGTCCTATTTACCAGTTATCACAATCTCAACCTTGTTCATCAACTTCTGGAGGGTGAAATCCCCTATACCATCTTCAAGCAAGGGGCAGCTCCCCGGTCTTTGCTGCTGGAGGAATTCAAGCGGGACACACATTCGGTGCTATTGGCAACGGGGTCTTTTTGGCAAGGCGTCGATGTTCCGGGGGAGGCCCTTAGCTGTTTGATCATTGACAAACTTCCTTTTGACTCGCCGGGTGAGCCTATTGTCGGAGGTCGCATAGAATCCATCCGTGGGCGCAAAGGGAATCCCTTCATGGAATATCAACTCCCCTCTGCCATCATTTCCCTGAAACAGGGGCTGGGAAGACTCATCAGAAACACTTCTGACCAAGGCGTTCTCTCCATACTGGATATCAGGATGATCAACAGCCGATACGGCCGTTTTTTATTTTACAGTCTGCCGCAAAAACCAATAAGTCATTAGCTTTATGACATCAAAAGGTTTTTTGGTCAAAAATCCTAATTCGTTTTTTTTATGGGGTTTTGGGTTTCTCCGGTTAATGGCTGCGGAGTATTACGATGGGTTACCCCAGTTGAACGTCGATCGAGTAGTGATGAAGCCTTTTCTTCGATTCCAATCGAATCTGACAAACATGTCAAACCAAACACTTATGTCTGCCAAAAACCGTTTCTAGGTTTTTCTTGGACAGCAATGATTCTCGTGTTTAAGGATATCTGTTAATGACCGGTACTCATTACTCCGAGGCTCCGGGTGTTTTTTCTTGAATGTTTAGAGGTTTTTCCCATATATTCTCCTCAACTGAGAATAGTAACGGTTCAGCCACTGAGGCAGAAAGAAGGAAAAAGGATTTATCAAGATGCCGCCAAAACCATGGAAGTTGATCTCCAGTCAAACCAGCAAATCTTTTCCGATCTTTGACCTGCGTACAGACCGCGCACAATCGCCCCGTACCCGTGAGGATTACGATTTCTATATTCTGGAATCCAGAGATTGGGTCAATGTGATTCCTTTGACCTCAGACAATGATGTTGTGCTTGTCCGTCAATACCGCCACGGGACAAGGACAATCACCCTGGAAATCCCGGGTGGGATCATTGAGCGCAACGACTCCCCTGAAGAGGCCGCCAGGCGGGAACTTCGGGAAGAGACGGGATATCATGCATCCGACATGCACCCGTTGGGCCACGTACACCCCAACCCCGCCTTTCTCGACAACATATGCTACACGTATCTGGCTCGAGATGTTTCCATAGTGGGAGAACAAGAACAGGATGAGAAGGAAGATATCGAGGTGGTGCTCAGGCCTATGGAGGAAATACCGCGCCTCATTCGGGAAGGGGAGATCACCCATTCTCTTATCCTTGCGGCCTTCTATCGTTTCTACATGAATTTCTCCAGCTTTTCCGGGTGATTAGTAGGAACATGCCGTGCCTTTCCTCGATTTGGAAACAGGCCACAAGATCGGAGGGATAAATGATGGTCAGCCATGGGTTTAAGAAGGTAGGGGAGCGGCGTATCCATGAACTGAAAACAGAGGCGGCATTGTTTCGTCATGTGAAAACCGGCACGGAGCTGTTATCTCTGAGCAATGACGATGAGAATAAGGTCTTTGGCATCACCTTTCGGACTCCGGCCGGCGATTCTACAGGTCTGCCCCATATCCTGGAACATTCCGTGCTATGTGGCTCCAGAAAATACCCGGTCAAGGAACCCTTTGTGGAGCTTCTGAAAGGCTCCCTTCAGACATTTCTCAACGCCATGACCTACCCTGACAAGACCTGCTATCCCTTGGCCAGCCAAAATGTGCAGGATTTCTACAATCTCATCGACGTCTATTTGGACGCCGTATTCTATCCCAGACTCACCCCTATGATACTTCAGCAGGAGGGTTGGCACCTTGAACTGGAGAAAGCCGAGGATCCGCTTATCTATAAAGGGATCGTCTTCAACGAAATGAAGGGAGTTTACTCGTCTCCTGATTCTCTTTTATCAGAGCATTCCCAGCAATCGCTGTTTCCGGATAATACCTATGGCTTTGATTCAGGTGGAAATCCCAAGGAAATTCCAAATTTGACCTTCAAGAAATTCAAGGCCTTTCATAAAAAACACTATCATCCCTCCAATGCTCGTATCTATTTCTACGGCGATGATGATCCCGAAAAGAGACTACACCTTGTGGATGATTATCTTAAGGATTTTGAGCGTCTGGACATTGATTCTACCATTGAACTGCAACAACCCTTTGAGCGACCCAGAGAACTCACACGCTCTTATCCCGCGGGAGAGGGAGAGGGTTCAAAGGGGATGGTGACACTGAACTGGCTCCTGAACGAGGGCACCGACGGGGAAGCCAATCTGGCGTTTCATGTGTTGGAGTATATCCTTCTCGGTATGCCGGGGTCTCCCTTGCGGAAGGCCCTCATTGACTCAAATCTGGGTGAAGATCTTGCCGGCGGAGGGCTCAGCAGTGAACTGCGACAGATGTACTTCTCCACCGGGCTCAAGGGGATTGAAATGAAGGAGACTGGAAAGATGGTGCATCTTATTCAGGAGACTCTGTTTCGCCTGGCCAAAGAGGGTATTGATCCGGACACGGTTGAAGCGGCCTTGAATACCATTGAATTCAGTCTCCGGGAAAACAATACTGGGGCCTATCCACGCGGACTGGGGCAGATGCTGAGAGCCCTGAACAGTTGGCTATATGACAAAGACCCCCTTACTCTGATTGCTTTTGAAACTCTTTTAGATTAGAAATTTTAATTGTAGTTACTATTTGTTCATCTATTTTATTT